>JAFGJC010000509.1 GCA_016929305.1 candidate division CSSED10-310 bacterium
AAAAAATTCAATATCAATGCTTTAATGATATTAAATTTGTTAGGATTTTAACCGTTTGCAGTGTATCTATGCTCCTTATGTCCATGTTCTGGCATTTTCCGTTCGTTTTTTTTTGAAATTCATTATGAAAGGGGCTCTTATAGATACTGATGTTGGATTGATATTTTTGTTTAAGCAACCCACGTGAATAATTGCCGCTTCAGACGGCCCAGCTTCAACCATGCAAACGGGAAACCGGAAAGTCCACTGAAACGGTCCTTTTGGCAATATACCTGCTCCTTTTGATTCCAATTTCTGGTTGAATCGCCTTTCTTTCCTTTCTTCATTCCTTGCGATAATATCCCTATTGTTACAAACTAAATATATGATATATAAATACATTTTAATGATGAGTAATTGATTGTAAATAAATGATAAATTGGTTAGTATGCGAATTCAGATAACAATCGGAAGCTATCATCGTGGAGCAGCATAAGCGTGAAAAAATCATACATAGGCGCTTAGCGCCCTCGGAACGATAAAAAGATTTCGTTCCTGTTATTCTTTCAATCAATTTCAAGCGCAGGCTTGAAATTGATGTAAAATCTTGTTCGTACAAACTCACTTCGTGCTCGGCCGGTTTAGAGCAAGGGAGTGTTTGGAAATAACTCTGCCATCAATGACTTTGAAAAATCCCTTTCCGACCAATACCAACAAAACCTGAGAATACCCAGAGAGTTTTGAATTCGTTCTTCATGCAAACCAAAAAACAACAGAATCCACACAGAACTGCAATACCGATAAGATACCTTTGTATCATGGCATGTATGTGCTCATGATACAAATTTAAACAAGGAGTTCGTATGGGTAAATTCTTAGTTTGCATTGCAATTGCTCTTCTTTGGATAACGGCGCGGCTTCACGCTCAAACGCCTATTGACACTGCAGAAATACAAAAAAACATGACGAGCATCATCACCTTCCTGGATTCGAAAGGGTATGCAAATCGGGTATCTTGGCACGAGCATATCAAGCTCACCTTTGAACTGGCTGTAAACCGTCTACCGAATGCGGTCGAGACAGCGCTTATCGAGCGCATGAAAACCCAGTATGGACTAAAACGGAGCCAGATATTGTTGATAGCGCTGGGAAGCGGCAAAGAAAAAGTCTCCTGGTATGATTGTAGTGCGCTTCTGCAGCGAATTCGCAGAGAACATTTTGTCAAAGCCTCGGCTGGTGTTTCCAAAACCAGAGCGGTGCAGTCGCCGTCAAAGAATGAGATCATCGCCGCGCTCAAGGAGATGGAACAGACTTCACAGCAGGAAGAATCCGTGCCATCGATACCCCATCAACAGCGCAGCAGTTTGACCCAATCCAATGAAATCTATATCACTTACTTCGGGTTTTTACATGCTCATTGTAAACTTTCAGACGGCAGTGGTTCTGCCCTGGAGGCTTACGCGTATGCCAGAGATCAGGCGAAATTGGATTTTTTCAGCCTCACCGATCATGGTGAAATGCTGCTGTATTGGCCCTGGCAGCATAAATGGCAGAAACTGGTCAATGCGGCCAACGATACCTATCAACCGGGTAAATTTGTCAGTTTCTGGGGTTTTGAATGGAGCAGTCCTCTTTTTGGTCATATCAATGTCATTAATTCCTCTGATTATACGAATACCTATGGCACCGTGCTTCTAACCAATTTATACGATTGGATCGGCAAACAGCCACATGCATTCGGTATTTTCAACCATCCCGGAGACTATGATGATCTCGGGTTGGAATTTTACCACTTAGCCAACAATCCTTCAGCCGTTAACCAGATGGTCGGCATTGAAAATTGGAATGGTTCGCAAAGCTTCGACAAGTACTATTACAACGGCAGCTGGACGAATGAATATAGTTTCTTGGATGTCGGAAACCGCAACGGCTGGAGATTGGGGGCTTTGGGAGCGCAGGATAATCATCAGAAAGATTGGGGTACCCAAAATCAATTCAGAACCGCGGTTCTTGCCACCGAGCTTACCAGGGAAGCACTCATTGACGCCTATCAAAACCGCCGGTTTTATGCAACCGAAGATAGCGACCTTTTCTTGGATGTACGCTGCAGCGGGTATCCAATCGGCGCTGAACTCAGCGGCGTGGAGCCGACTTTTTTCATCAGCGCGTCAGATAAAAGCGGGGATGCTTTTTCACAGGCGCGGCTCTATAAAAACGGCGACTGCATCCAATCGCAGGAGGTCAGCGGCAGCGCTTTTACCACGACACTTTCCGATCCGTCGCCTGGCAACAACGCTTACTATTATGTTATTATTCGTCAACAAGATGACAATGACGGCAATGGCCGTCCTGATGAGGCGATATCCTCGGCGATTTTTATTTATTAGATCCTCTATCGATCGGTATTTGGCGTCTTTTTATGGATGTGTCAAATAGAGGTTTTCAATCAATTTCAAGCCTGCGCTTGAAATTGATTGAAATAATTTACATGAACGACGATTTATTCTCGGTTACATAAGTTAATATCTTCTTCTAGGTACTCTTCATTGAGAATCTCCGTTACTCATCCCCATTTCCCTTATCTTGCAGCTGCTGTTTTTAATTTTGGTCACTTGAAACCCATTCGCTTGTAAAAGCGCCTTGAGGCCATCTTCCAGCGAAACATGGTATAGCTTGCCGGAAATCTTGCCGTTGATTTTGGTATCCACGACAATACTGATGGCCGACTTTGCGCTCAACTCTTTGATGAAATACATGACATCGACATTCGACACATCAACAGTCGATTATCCTGCGAGTAAAATATGAAAGATTTTTTTTTGCTACCGGCCTTCGAATCCGGTAAACGCTTCCCTCTTTGACGAGCTCCCACCCGTTAGACTGCGCTAAGGTTTTCAGCCCTTCGAGGATCGGTGCATCAGAGAGATGCAGCGTTATTTTTCCGGTAATTTCACGGTCGAGAATGATATTGAGGTTATGCCCTTTCGAAATCATCCGGATAACATCGCTGATATCGGTATCCTTGACATGAAACGACATTTTCGGATCTGCGGACTCGGATTGCAGTTTTGCATGTTTTTTTCCTCGGTCGCTGGAACATCCCTGTTTGTTTGACACAATAGCGATGACCAGAATGATTGTGCGATGACGACCATGACAACACTCACAATACGAAATCCCATCTGCGGAAAACAGATGCAAAACATGCATGAACATATTCGTAAGAAGCACGGAAGGAAAGCGCTTGAATATAAGGAATCGATAGAGTATTTCAAATTCCTTCAGAACAGAAATAAAGGAAGGTTCATTGGATGATCGCAGAGAATACTATGTTTTAGTAGCGGTAAAACCGGAAAATCCGCTTGAAACCATTATCGGTGAAAACTCGCAAAGACAATTTCTAGCAATTGGCTCAATTGCCACTAACAATCAAACTTTATTTTTGATAATAGTTTTTCTTAATATAATTAACTATTATTATCCC
>JAFGJC010000510.1 GCA_016929305.1 candidate division CSSED10-310 bacterium
ATACGCTTATCGATTTAAAAGTGAAGAAAATCCGTCTGGTTGATTTAAAAGAGATTTGTCGAAGGATTCGCCATGCAGAACGCAGTATCGAGCATTATGAAAAGGAAGCGCATGCTCCTGTAGATGTCTTGAAACGAATAATGCAAGCGATTAGTCTTGGACGAGCAAAAGAACGTGCGGCCAAGAAACAACTTACAGAGGCGAATTTAAGATTGGTTGTATCAATTGCAAAGAAGTATACGAACCGTGGCCTGCAATTTTCCGACTTGATTCAGGAAGGCAATGTTGGGTTGATGCGTGCAGTGGATAAGTTTGAATATCAGCGTGGATATAAATTTTCTACGTACGCAACATGGTGGATACGGCAAGCGATCACCAGAGCAATAGCTGATCAAGGGCGAACGATTCGTATTCCCGTTCACATGATCGAGACGATCAACAAACTTATTCGGACATCCCGGATGCTTGTGCAGGAAAAAGGGACGGAACCTTCCTGTGAAGAAATCGCAGAAAAAATGGATATGCCGGTCGAAAAAGTCCGTCTCGTACTTAAAATGGCGCAAGAACCCATCTCGCTTGAAACGCCCATCGGTGAAGAAGAAGACAGTCAACTCGGTGATTTTATCGAAGATAAAACAGTGGTTTCGCCATCTGAGGCGGTTATATCAAACAATCTTAAAGAACAGGTTCAGTCGACATTATCCACATTAACTCCTCGTGAAAAAATGGTTTTAAGAATGCGCTTTGGAATAGGAACCGGGTATGAACACACATTAGAAGAAGTGGGTGAATATTTTGCAGTTACTCGAGAACGAATCAGACAAATTGAAGCGAAAGCTTTACGAAAGCTTCGTCATCCAACTCGGCGGGATCGATTAAAAACATTTTACAGTTAAAGATATTCGCTTGAGAATGTGCTCTGTAAAACTAATACTTGTGTCGAGTTACCATGTCGAATAGATGAAAATTCTGCTAACACGCCCCTGGAATCGAACATCCATGTTGATTCCCAATCATGGTCTTGCATATCTGGCATCGATGCTGAAAAAAAAAGGCCATCAATGTCAAATAACCGATTGTATTAAAGATAAAATACGTCAAAAGGAATTTTCACGAATCGTTAGCGAAGGTGATTTTGATCTTGTTGGTTTTCAGGTTTATACGTTTGATTTGGACATTCTGGAAGCCTATCTCTCAAGTATAGAACGAACTAGAATCATCATCGCGGGTGGACCTCATCCGTCGGCGGACCCTGTGGGTTTTCTCTCTCGCTTCACCTCCGTAAGGTATTGCTTTAGAGGTGAGGCTGAGAACAGTTTTCCTCTTCTCGTGGATTTGTTAGAGAGTAATCCAAATCCAAACACCGACGCGTTGCGCCAAATTCGCGGTTTGTATTTTCGAGACGGTGAAAATATTTCAGGAACACCACCAGAGTTTGTGACCGATTTAGACAGTTTCGGGTTCCCCGACTGGGATCAAATCAGTCCCAAAAGTTATCCCATAGCTCCTCAGGGAACCTTTACAAAAGCTATTCCTTATGCGCCGATTATTATAACTAGAGGATGTCCATTCCCGTGTACGTTTTGCGCCGGTAAACTCGTAAGTGGGAAAAAAATACGTTCGCGATCCGTGGATCATGTCATTTCGGAATTGACCTATCTTAAAGACCGTTTTGGAATAAAAGAATTTCATATTCAGGATGACAACTTCACACATTACCGGGATTATGTTCTGGAGTTCTGTGAAAAGTTGATTGACAGCAAATTGAATCTGCACTGGGCTTGTCCAAATGGTATCAGACTTGATTCTCTGGATGTCGAGACAATACAGGCTATGAACGCAGCGGGCTGTTATTCCGTGGCGGTGGGAATTGAAGCCGGAACTCAGAGAATTCTGGATCTTATGAAAAAACATGTTGATGTGAATGATATGATTTCCAAAGTCAAATTAATACGTCAGTTAACAGATTGGTATATCACTGGTTTTTTTATTTTGGGTTACCCGAGCGAAACGATCGAGGAGATAAAGGCAACAATTCGTCTTTCTTTGGATTTACCGATAGATAAAGCCAATTATGGTATTCTGATGCCTTTACCTGGAACGGAAGCTGCGGAAGCTGCCATCGAGTTTGGCTGGAATCCGGATAAAGATTTAAGTCGAATGAGTGAATATCGAAGTCCTTTCACTCCCAGCGGAATCTCTGCATTTCGATTCAGATGGCTTTTTCGATATGCATTTATCCGTTTCTATGCCCGTCCAAAAATTGTCATGCGTATTCTGGGTCAGGTTCATTCCATGGATCAGTTTAAAATTCTGGCAAAGCGATTTTGGGATGTTATATCTCCATGAAGTTATCTAAAATGCTTTATCGATGGCCATTTTCTTTTATTCTGAAATCTCCCTATACCTGCAACATCAAAATAACACAACGATGCAATCTTCGATGTTCATTTTGCAATCTATGGCAAAAATCAAATCTACCTGAACTGTACCTGGAAAATTATCGAACGATCGCCGATATATTGCTTGACGCAGGATTGGCTCGAATAGTTATCACAGGCGGGGAACCGTTTTTACGGGAAGATCTTCCGGAAATCATAGCTCTCTTTGCACGTCGTGGGTTTTCCACTACTCTGCTCACCAACGGAACCCTTGCCTCTTTTGAAAAACTGCAAAAACTTCATGATCTGGGATTAAACGATATCGGTGTTTCCTTGGATACTCTCGATTCGAAAAAACAGGCAAAAATTTGTGGGTTTGGTGGTGTCTGGGAAAAAGCGGTTGCCACGATCAGGAATTGCGTGTCGCTGTTTAATCAGGGATTTGTTGAAGTCTTGATAACTGTATCCGGTGACAATATCAAAGAGATACCGGATCTGGTGGATTTTGTCCATTATGAATTGGGCGCATGGTCTGTGATAAATCCAGTAAACATCCCGCCGTTTCCAGGAGCTCATTTATCAGCTCCTCCTGGGAATAATGCACCGCCCTTGCCCGCTGAAATTGTTGATGAAGTCTATGATTCACTTCGACAAAA
>JAFGJC010000511.1 GCA_016929305.1 candidate division CSSED10-310 bacterium
GATTTGGTAGTGGAAATCCTGACAGTCTTTATGATGAGCCTCCAACGAATCCAGATGGAAATCCACTTTGCGGTGGAACCGGATGGTATAACAATGAGAGTCGGCATAATGGGGAACCAAATATACACGGATATACAGGTTGCAATACTTGTGTTAGCAATTGCATTCCTCCGAAACATTATCGTTTCAAACCCAAAACCTACACATTTGATGATCCTTTCAATACATATTGGCCTGAAGATTTTGAAGGTTTAAGCGGAGAAATACCTGAATGGTGGAGTTTAGTTGATGAACCTCCCAAAGGAAATGGCTGGCATCAATCCGACATTGGATACGGAGCTTTAGGAACAGGTTGCGTTTACGCTGATGGAGCTTCCACTGAAGAAATCCTTGTTTCACGTTTTGTGAATTTAAGTCTCGAATCTTATCCGGGCTTAGTATTCGATTACGATTTTCAAAATGATAACGGACACAATCAAGGTGAAATTGTTGCATCAAAAGATGGTTCCGCATGGATCCCCATCTGGTCGATTTCCGGAGCTTCCTCAAGTGGAACCCAAAGTGTATCGGTCTTTCCTCTGAATGGCGAACCTTATAGCCAAATAGCATTTCGCTATACCAGAGATGATATGGAGCCAGGTCCAAGCGGTCTTACGATTTTACTGGATGAAAATATGGATTCTGATCCGGGGTTTGTTCCTGGAGGAACATCTGGTGTTGAGTGGGACTATGGGGCTGTGACATATCCCAATAAAATCGAGTTCTATCATGGCGTGGGTCCTTACGCGGGAAAGGATGGCGCTTCTTTCTATGGTCTTGATTCAGGCAACGATGGTTATGGCAGTTATAATAACGGATGCCACACATGGCTTGACAGTTACACTGTCGATTGTTCTGGTATGCAGTATGTGGAGGTTCGATTCGCGAGATGGTTGGGAGTTGAAAGAAGCTTGAATGATATCGCAGCCTTTCAGGTTTCAGGCGATGGTGGTTCAAGTTTTACAACAATTTGGTCAAACGCTGAATATGACATGCATTTCTGTGACACTACCTGGCAAGATGTCAGATATGACATTTCATCCATTGCAGCGGGTAGCAATCAGGTAATTCTTCGATGGCGCTTGGATGCTAATGGTGTAGAAGTAAGTTCAGGCTGGAATATTGATAACGTGCAAGTATTGGGTTTATCCTATGCACCAGCGGGTTACTTCGCGGTTGACAATGTAGACTTCACGCGAGAACCGACACCGACACCGACATCAACGTATACTCCCACAATAACACCGACACCCACAGAAACAGGCATTCCAACGAATACACCTACGGTAACGGAAACACCAACCCCATGGCCCACCGGTGTCCCCACTTATACGCCTACACAAGTTGCCTCATATACTGTCGGCCCTACCCCTGAACCCACTGCTACTAATCCTGTCGCAACAGAAACACCCGCATCAACACCCACTGGGCAAGGGACACAACCCACGGCAACACCAACTGCCTGGTTATGTTATTATCCACCATTTGAAATACCATGTAACGAAATCACCTATGGTGACCCAGAAATACAAGGCAATGCTATTGTTGATCAATATGAATGCTTACTTGGATGGCCTCTGGATGGTTACGAAGTCGTTTACAAGTTTACCGCTCCTGAAGACGGCGATTACACTGCATTATTGAATGCCGGAGCTGGTGGATTTTTAATTGTAATATTGATGGATGATTGCAACGAAGGCGGTTCCTCATGCCTTGCTAGCACTTTTGCGGTGCCTTTCGCTGCTTCTGCTGGTGAAGAAAAATATATCATCATCGATGGTCCATTAGCTCTTCAATCATCCTATTCGCTCCAGATAATATGCCCAGGATACCAACCGATTCCGGCTACGTCTCCAAAGAGTATTTTAGCTTTGTTGATAGTATTTGGAACTTTGCTGTTTTTATCGCTTAAGCGCTCTTTAAAAAAAATGAATCAACATTGAAATTTCTTGATTTTCATAAAAGCCACGATATACCCAGTTGAATGAATTTCTGATTTGATTCTAAATCTCCTTGAAGGCTTATCGGCAAATTGGCACCTGTTATCTGATGTTTTCTCATAATTGTATAGCCACTCGACAAATCAATCTTTATGCGAGATATATTCATGCCTAATCCCGCGGTTATTCCCGTTCTTGAACCTCCTGCTAAAATGAGAGATTCATTTTGATTGTCTATAAAATCCGACATATAGAAGGTTCCAAACCTCAACGTAATAAGTTCGGAAGTTATGATCTCAAGACCTGTATGGACATGCCAACAATCATTAAAATCAATAGGTATTTCAAAGGACTCAGGTATTTGAGGAAACACCGGTTTGTCTACCTTCAACTCCATCGGATCCATTTGCGAAAATTGACTCCAAGCAATATCAAAGTAAAAGTCTATTCGCTCTGTCGCAATCCAATGCAAACCCATACATGCTTCTTGTGGAACAGTGATTCTCAAATCCTCAACAGATCTTCTAAATTCATTTTCACCAAGTATTTCAGGTAAATTGACGGTAAGAGAAGTGCTATAGTGGTATGCCAAGGGAGGTTGATAGGTAAGTCCAATATCAAAGCGATAAGAAGGTGACCAAATTAAACCTAAAACAGAATTGAAACCCGAAAAATCTTCAAATTTGTATTTCCAGTTAATATCAAATTCTCTGGGCGATGACGGTTCATTGCCAAATGGATTTCTATAAAACGAGATTTCAGACAATCCTATTCGATATCCTAATCGAACGCCAATTGATAGGTCTCTCACTGGAATATAACCAATCGCTACATCAAAAGATATAGCATTAAAATCCAATTCTTTTAGCTGATATCTTTGCATACCTCCGCTGTTGAATTTCATGTGATATCGATCAGAAGTCGAAATTGAAGCTCCGAAACCGGCAAGACGTGAATTCATGTTCCAAACAAATCCAATATAAGGTGCTAATGTTGGATTAGCTTCGGATTCTATATCTGAATAGCTGTTATCGGGGTAAAGTGATATTTCTGATTGGCTTACATTGCTGTCGAACATGATTTGAGATCTTTCCACTTTTGGAAGTACGGCAGGATTGAGTATTGTTGCTGATGCATCGTTAAAACCAGCGGCAAATACACCACCAAGAGCTGTCGACCGACTACTCGAATAATTCGCATGAAAATATTGAGCGTTTGCAGGTAAAGTTAATATAAAGATTGTTAAAATCATTTTGCATTTTATACATGTCATTTTATTTTTTTCTCCTAACATCCCATTCATGGTGTTTTTGCAGGCTAACTCATTTTGAGTAGCTGGTATCAAGTTGTCAACCATTTTACGCCGGCTGCAAATTATTTTTGCGATTTTATATGTTTATTAACTATTTAATATAGAGGAGGTATAAAACATGCGTTTAGGTTACATGCAAATGAATCCAGTCTGGGGAAACCCAGAAGCAAATTTAATGTGGGTAGAAAGCAAGCTTCCTCAAACACCCTGCGAAATGATGGTGCTGCCAGAATTTTTTAATACAGGATACTTGTTTACGGACAAATCAGAAGTTGAAAAATTTTCTGAAACCATCCCAGAAGGGTGTACATTTAAACGATTGTTAGAACTCGCCAAAAAAACACAAACGCACATCATCGCAGGGTTACCCGAAAAAGATGATGATTGTTTTTTCAACACAGCTATATGTCTACATCCAGATAGTAGCTGGCATAAGTACAGAAAAACTCATCTGTTTGACAGAGAAAAATTGTTCTTCTCTCCAGGGGATACCGGATTCGAGGTTTTTACTATTAATCGGGTGAAAATCGGAATGATGATCTGTTTTGATTGGTTGTTTCCTGAATCTGCGCGAACGTTGGCACTTAAAGGTGCACAGGTGCTGGCTCATCCTTCAAACCTAGTGCTCCCCCACTGCCCATCAGCGATGATAACGCGATGCATTGAAAATCGTGTTTTCGCTATAACATGTAATCGCATCGGTACGGAATCAAATAATGATCTTAAATTAACATTCATTGGAAATAGCAGAATCATTTCCCCAAAAGGTAAAATTTTAGCTGCATCAAGCGATGATAAAGAAGATATTCAAGTTGTCGAGGTTAATCCCCATGAAGCTGATGATAAATATATCACAGAAAGAAACAATATTTTTAATGATCGTCGATCAATTTATTATTTGATGTGATACTGAGGGCAGTTTCATTTGACTTTAGATATGTTTTTACGCTAATTTCAATTGGTTAGAATCTGCTTTTAAGATATAAATCCAGGAGGTAACATGTCACGTCAGTGCCTTTATTGCAATAAAGAGTTATCCAAATCATCTGCCAGTAATTTCTGTTCAAAGGAATGTTGGACGGAGTATAAAAAATTAAAAGCAATGAATATTGATGCTGATAAACAAGCAACTGTTCTTCTTAAAAGATCGGATATCCCATCTGCTCCTGAAATGGAACCTCCCGCTTCATCAGAGTTCGAAATACCTTCTGACTATGAAACAGAAGCAATACTCACAGAATCTGAACAGGCTGAATCAATGGAAACGGCTGAAGAGGAGTCTGGTGAATTTTTAGTCCAAGATGAAAAGCAATTAGATACCAAAATCTCAGAAGATATATTTAATACTAAAATCAATGAATTAACAGATGCGATGAAAAAACTTGATGACAGAATGCAATCAATCGATCCATCCGATACTAACACTTCGCTTGAAGATATCATACATCGAATTACAAAACTGGAGCAGGAGTTTGAGGGTATTGAGCAATTATTCCGCTCTGCTTCTAAATTTGAAGAGCGCTTGATATCGCTTGAAAAGCGCTTGCGATCAATAAATATTGAAAAACCGGAAAAGAAAAAAGGATTTTTTGCACGTCTTTTTGGTTAATACATTTTTAAGAAATATCAAAATGAATCATCTTTATTTTACTGTTCGCTAAAATTTTCATTCCAACCGATTTAATTTTTCGACAGCTGTTTTATGCGCCAGGGTTTCTGGAGATGTTTGATCGCGAACTAGCCATAGTTCTTTTTGTGCGTCGAGAATCATTCCCAATTTATTTAGTGCATCAGCTTTGAGAAGACGAGCTTCGAGAATTTTATCCTTAGTGGTATAAGTGTTAATAACCAAATCACACAACCGTATCGTCTCACTGTAATCGGCTATTCTCTCGCAAAGATTTGCGTAGATCATCAAATAATTGATCTGATCAATTTCACTGGATAATTGTTTGTATAGTGGTTCCAGATAACGACATTGCCACAATGCTTCATCCAGTTCA
>JAFGJC010000512.1 GCA_016929305.1 candidate division CSSED10-310 bacterium
TCTGTTCATTGAAACAGGGCAAAAGCAATCTGTTCGCAGTCTTGCAACTCTGATCCGAAACCATCTCTTCAAAATGCATTCCGATATCAGCACTTCTTTCAGCATATTCCGCAAAAAGTGGCAAATCCGTTCAGCAACAATAGGAAATCGTTTGACAATACTGGATAACGGGTCATCTTTTGAGGGAATCGACAGGGGTATTGATGATGAGGGATGCCTTATCATCGATACTGCGGATGGAATGAAATCTTTTTGCACAGGTGATATTGTTGAGTTGGGAGGCTGATAACAGTGATTTTCGGACTGGATATAGGAAATACAACAATAACCGCCGGAATCATTCACCGGAGCAAGGTTAGCCATAGTTGGAGATTAAGTACCGATGTGAATCGGACATCCGATGAATATGCATTACTGATTCGTCAGTTGATCAACTCCATTCCCGATATCGAAATAGAGGGTTCTGTTGTGTCAAGTGTTGTACCTCCGGTATTGACGGGGGTCGTGAAGTCATTGAAAAATGTGTTTGGGAAAGAACCATTCTTAGTTCAGCCGGGCATAACATTAAGTTTTGATATTTTATATAATAAACCTCAAGACGTCGGAGCTGATCGTATTGTGAATGCTGTTGCAGCCAAGCGGTTATATGGATATCCCCTTATCGTTGTTGATTTTGGAACGGCAACAACATTTTGCGTGCTCAACGGAAACGGCAATTATTGTGGCGGTATCATTTTCCCAGGTATCAACACGATCTCCAACGCACTCTACGATAAGGCCGCATTACTTCCCCGCATTGCTCTTGAAAAACCTCAAAAAGTTATCGGGATCTCAACCATAAGCAGTATCCAATCAGGTTTGTTTTTCGGATATTTGGATATGATCAATGGATTAATTCACCGGATTCATAATGAACAAAAGGATATAACGAAGGTGGTCGCGACAGGTGGTTTGGCAGAAATGTATTTTGAGTATTCTGAATTAATTACCGATTTGGAGCCGCATTTAACGTTGATCGGACTCGAAGATATTGTTAATCTCAACATGGAACCCTGTCCAGAACATTTTGTCTGGAAATCACTCTAACCATCTGAATTATAAGCATTTGACAAGTTAAGCCAACGGTTGCTAGGATGGTGAGTTGCCGGGAATTAAAAATAACAATTGCGGAGATAAAGAGTGAACAATGTTTGCCCGGAATGTAATGGTACCACATGGGTAACCACTGTTATCGACGGATACAAAAAATGTGTTCGCTGCCGATGTTATGTGAACACACAAAAAGAACGGTTGCTTAAAGCTGCCCGGATACCTCTTCGCTATCAGCAATGTTCGATAGGCAATTTTGAAACTGCCGGCGTACCCTCAATGATACGGATTACTGATCACATACGTCAGTTTGTGGAGCAATTTCCGGGAGATCGAAAAGGTTTACTGTTGATGGGACCTCCCGGTGTTGGGAAAACGCATCTTGCTGTTGGAATCCTGCATTATTTGATAGAAGACAAAGATATTCCGTCGATTTTTTATGATTTCAGAGAATTATTAAACGAAATCCGATCGACGTATGACCCTGACGCTCAGTTAACAGAAAGAGCGGTTATAAATCCGCTCCTAAATACGGAACTTCTGGTTTTAGATGAATTGGGTGCCGAAAAAACAACTCACTGGGTTTTGGATATACTGATGTTCATTCTAAATTATCGCTATAACCATCTGGCACCAACGATTATAACAACGAATTATTTAGATAAAACAAAAGATATGAGATCGGATGAAACACTTGAAGATCGAATCGGAACACGTTTGAGATCCCGGTTGTATGAAATGTGCGACACCATTTACATCGAAGGAAAAGACTATCGGATGACAAAAGATACGGATGCTTTTAAGAAAGGTATTCGGCATCGCCTGAAACAGAAGATGGAGGATATGATATGAAGGTTTTTAAATTTTTTATAGGTTTTCTGCTGCTGGTTATTTTTACTTACTTTGCTGCGTCTAACACTCATATCGTCCCCATATACCTTTTGGGACATCCTAATTCCAATATTGAGCAGCCAGCTGATCCTTTAGCCATAGAACCCCCGGAAATTAAAGAACCGCTTCAATTTCAAGCCTTTGCCCTTGTCTATCTGTGTTTCGGTTTAGGATTTTTAACCGCCTGGATTCTTAATGCCGGATTTCGAAGATCTCTAAAAAAAGAAATAAAAAAATTGCAAAAAGTAATAAGAGGTCAGGAAAAGGAGCTGGATAAACTTCGTAATTTACCTATTTCAGGAACTGCAGATGAGTTATCTAGCGAGCCGCCTCAGCTACCCCTTAAAAATGAATAACTCTTGAAAAATAATCACTATTACGCCAAATTTTCGTGAAAATTATAGATCGCTACATTTTTAAAGAACTCTTAGGCCCATTCTTCCTGGGACTTTTTGTCTTCACCTTTGTTATGCTGACAAATGTCCTTGTTAAACTCATGGATCTGTTCATCACCAAAGGTGTGGATTTTATGACCACTCTCAGTATTTTGGGATTGAGTATTCCATTTCTGCTGGTGATGACGATTCCGATGAGTGTTTTACTTGCAGTACTGATAGCGTTCAGTCGATTTTCATCAGACAGCGAAATTACTGCCTTTAAAGCCAGCGGCATCAGCATTCATCGGATGGTGCCCTCAGTATTGGTCCTCGCTCTACTAACATATATTTTAACTTCAGTCGTATATATCGGGATATTACCTGTCACTAATCTGAAGTTAAAACAATTACGTTTTGACGTGCTGAGAACTCGAGCCAGCGTTGGTATAAAACCTCACGTTTTTAATACTGAATTCATACATCTCATGATCTATGTCAACGATATCATTTATGACAAAGGTCAGATGCAGGGTGTATTCATCGCGGACAACCGGAATGATGAGCAACCTTCCGTCATTGTTGCTGAAAACGGTTATGAAATTTCAGATCCTGAAAAGAAACGCGTCACACTTCGGCTTAAAGACGGCTGTACCCATGAAATTGTCAAGGGAAGGCAAAACCGTTATTCAATGACGCCGTTTAAAACTATGGATCTGAATCTGGATATGTTGATTCTGGATAATGCAGCAGTAACTAAATCCGATAGAGAAATGACGATTAAGGAATTGCTTGAGACCGCCAGATCAAACGAAAAAAAAGGAAAAGATTCCAATCGACAATGGGTAGAAATTTGGAAAAAAACAGCATTACCATTTGCCTGTTTTGTATTTGCGATATTAGCTTTACCTTTAGGTATCACAACACGCCGGGGTGGTAAATCCGCAGCTTTTGCAACAGCAATTGGACTTATTTTACTCTATTACATTCTTTTGACCGGAGGAACGGGATTAGCTGAGAAAGGAAAGATTTATCCATTTTGGGGAGCTTGGTTGCCAAATATTGCTTTGGGTCTTCTGGCAGTCTATCTCTACATGCGGCATGCCAAGGAATCGCCTGAAACCTTTATAAAACGCAAGATTTCGTTATTGCTATTGACAGTCTACGAATCAATCGTGACGAACAAGGAAAAGAGACAAACCGAACGCAAAAAACGAATTGATGCCCTTCGTCATATTCAACTCGGTAGAATTTTAGATCGCTACATCGGCAAGCAGTTTTTAGTTATTTTTGCATATGTCTTATCTGCACTCGTCACTATTAGCTTGATCGTTCATACCTTTGAGAAAATCGACAATCTCATCGAGTATAATGCTTCCATTTTCGACTCCTTAATCGCGATTGGTTTTAAAATGCCTTATTTCGGTTATCTTGCGATACATTTCGCATCACTTGTCGCAACGATTTTGACAATTGGCTCATTTAACCGAACATCTGAACTCATCGCGATGAAAGCGTCCGGAA
>JAFGJC010000513.1 GCA_016929305.1 candidate division CSSED10-310 bacterium
AGGATAAAGCTGAATCGTTTCTGGAGCTGCGGACACGATCGTTCCCGGTATTCTTATGAGTTTATCCTGCCAGTCAGTCATGACTCATTATTCCCGAAATGACCTGACGAAGATCGCGATATGATTCCGGAGTATGGATGTATGCTGATGTTACGGGTGTTTTCAGTTTGCTGTAGGCGCGGCCGGAGAGAATAACCAGAGCTGTGCCCTGGCCGCCGTGCTGCCGCCACCGCCGGCATGCGGCCAGCGCTGCAGCGCTTTCGGGTGAGGACTTAATACCGGCGTTTTGCAATATTTGCATGGCGGATTCCGTTTCCGCTGACGTCAATGCCCAGGCTGAACCGCCACTCAAGCTGATCCTTCCAAGAAGTTCCGGCACCAATGCCGAACCGGAAAGTCCGCCAATTCCAGCTACCGCATCTTTCGGGTTCACGGTACCTCTGGCATCAAAATGAGCTGCCAGGTCCTGAGCTTTTCCCGACTGGGCCGCATGGAGCGCTGGTTTGGTTTTCCATATGGAATGGGAGCTGTCGATAAGGTCGAACGCGGCGGAAATTCCCAGTAGTGTTGCGCCACTTGTTGTAAACATAAAAACGGCCGCAGGTGCTGATGTCATGAACTGATCGTGTATTTCAAAACCGAGAGACATAAAACCGCTCGCTGCATCAGGATCAATAGAAGGTCTGAGATTGGGAAGATTGAAAATACGGGAAGCATATCGAGCATAATTTATGGGTTTGTTACTTAGAAAAATGTGAGCCTCCCGTTCTGCAGCGGCAAGCAGTTTCGAGTTCTGTACTGATCTGCTGAAAAAAACAAACGCGGGCAGATTCGCTTTGCGCGCATATTCAGCGACAGCGATAGCGGCATTGCCTGATGAGGAGATAAGACAGCCAAGGTTTCCTTCCTCAAACCGGCGGCTTACCTGGTAGCAGGCAGCCCGTTCCTTGTGTGATCCGGTTGGCAGGGTATCCTCCCGTTTCAAAATACACGGTGACAACTCCGGGTGGTCAAGAGTAACACAGTCGGTGGAATTGAGTGGATCCGGTAACCGGAACGGCATCGCCGGGGAATGCGGATAATAATGAGCATATTTCCATACAATGCCAGGTTTGCGGTCGGTTAACGGTTTCTGGGATGCCATCGTCATTTGCCAATCTGCCGGGAAAGATCCCTGATCAACCGGCGATACCCTTTTTGCCGGGCAATGAACTGGGAGTAGAATCCGGCGCCGGAGGGACTCAGAAGAATCGTATCATGTGGCGACGCTGTTGAATATGCCTGTATAACCGCCGCTTCCAGAGATGACACTTCGAATACATCGGAGTGGTTGCCTACCAGTTGCTTTATCAGGCTCGACACCGGACTCGTGATGATAAAAAGATGTTTGACCGATTTGGTAAACCTGCGGGCTAAATTTTCGTAAGCTGAACGATTGCCTTTGAGGTCCCCGCCGCAGATCAAAATAATGGGATGGGAAAAGGCACTCAATGCTGCTTCAGTGGCGGCAGGATTGGTGCTGGCAAGATCGTCATAAAATGCGATGGAATTCACGGTATCGATATATTCAATACGATTTTTGACGCCGCGAAATGTCCGAATGGCACCCTCTATCGTTTCAGGAGGAATACCCATAAGAAACGCGGCACAGGAAGCTGCCAGTATATTGGATATATTGTGTTTTCCCGGAATGTGCACGTCTGATTCTTGGAACAGAGATATCCTGGCATCATTCCGATGCAAAGCATATCCGGTCGCTACAGGACCTGCACCGTTGGCGGGAAGCGATTCAACAGAATACGGCAATGGTTTGGCCGGGCAGGTTTCCAGAAACCGGCGGCATATAGGGTCATCTGTGTTGATGATCGCCCAGTCTTTATCCGTTTGAAATCGGAAAAGACGGTATTTTGTCCTGATATATTCTTCAAAAGAGCCATGCTCGTTCAAATGATCTTCCCGAATGTTTGTGATAATTCCGATGTGGGGTCCCTGGTTAATCTCCATGAGCTGCCGGTTGGAAACCTCAAGAACAAAGTATCCTGAGGGATCCAGCGACTCAAGTCTGTCCAGAACCTGAGGTTGGTAACGGTCATTGCCGCTGACAAGGTAAGGCTTTCCGGCAGTTTCAAGAAGATGAGCCAGCAGAGTGGATAGTGTTGTTTTGCCGTTTGTTCCCGTCACCGCAACGATGGGGGCGGGAGACAATGCGAAATAAAGCTGTATCAGAAAACCAAAAGGTTTTCCCTGAGAACGCAGATCGGCAAGAATGGCATTCTCAGGATGAGCAAACCAGTTTTGACCGGTAAAGATAAGCTCTGCGGATGTGATATCAGTTAAATAGCTGGGTCCCAGATGAAAGGTTACCGGCAGTGACTGAAGCTGTTGAAATTGAATTTCCCGGATTTTTTTAGGCAATGAAACATGGGATAAATCGAACGATTGTTTCAACCATTCGCCTTCATGCAGATCGTGTCCTGTCAGATGCGTAAATCCTTTCCGATTCAGAAAGGAAAGTATTGCATAGCCTTCCGCACCGGAGATGCCGACGACATGCACGGATTTATGTTGAAAATCGAGGAAATTGAAACTGTTCATAGGAATTCTATGTTACTCGGCGATACGTCGGACGGCAACGATTCTGAAGACTTTTTCAAAATCGTTTAATGATTGACAGATGATTTTCCCTGCTTCCCGGGATGCGTGAATCAACGTTTCGTTCAGTGTCAATGCCACGTGGGAGACGCGCTTTTTCTTGCTGATGGCAAACACAAGGTCACCTGGTCTCATGGCGGAGGGAGCAATCCTTAGACCTGTTTTTCGCTGATCCGCGGAATGTCGTGGCATCCATAATCCGGCATGAATGAATACCGCCTGAATGAACGCGGAACAATCCATTCCTCGGCGAGTGCGTCCGCCCAGCAGATAGGGTGTTCCCAGATAACTCTCTGCTATCGCGAACAACTCCGGACGGGACACAAGTAATTTACAGAGTTTGCTTTTACGGGCTCTTCGAATTCCATGCCACGGGTTTCCTTCAGGATGCTGTTGTATTATCCATTTTTCCTTTGAAGACCATCCCACCGCCAGATCCGGTGTCTGAACCAGAAGACATGATGGCGTTTCCCAAAGCAGTCTCGCCGATTCATCCGTTTCTGTCATTTGAGTGGTCAGATGCCCTTCCGGTTTATCCAGTATGTCCACCGGCAATGTTTTAGGAATAGCCAGATGCATGCCGGGAAGCGATTTTTTATGGTCCGACAGAAGGAATATTTCGAATGTGCAGGGGATTTTCTGCTCATCGAGATGCGCTGCCAGGGATTTCTTCTGTGCAGAAACCGCCAGGATTCCCTTGACGACACATCGGTTTTGATAACAATCGTAAAAAGCTGTCAAATCCCCCGTATATATACCGTACCTTATCGTTTGAGTTTCAGCGAATCGTTTCAACTGGCTCTGGATCGGTTGAAGGTGCTGGGTCAAACATTTCAGTTTTTGAACAACGTTAGCGGAAGCGCCGGGTGGAAATCCGTCGACAAAAGAGCTGGGTTTTCCGGTAAGTCCGTCCACCGCTCCCGATGCCGCAACCGTTTTTAATGAGCTGAGCACCCATTCCGGGGACGGCAGAAGATCCGTTCGTTCTGACGCGAGTTCCAGCGCTGCCACCAGACCGAATGCTGCCCAGTTGGATGTCGTTCCGATCAGCGTATACGAAGCGGTAATATGGCATGCCGGTCTGGATTTCGGGAGCAGTGGTGCCAGAATTCCCAGGCCGAGTTCATTGCCGCCATCCCCGATTCCAATAGTCAAAGAATCGTCAAGAGACATCAATTCGGCGAACGATGGAATCCGGTCGGAAATATCAACATTACGGCAGGTCAGGCACCGGCCGCCGGCATCCGGTCCCGGCCGCTCAATCGCAATGACAGCACCCGGATGCTCATCTATGAGCACCTGTAATAGGATTGACGCATCTTCTCCCTGAGCAGGAACGGACACAATCTGTGCTTCAGATGGATGTAACAATGTTTGAAGCTGTGAACCGGCATAGGGATCAGTTGCATAGATGACGCGTTTGCCGATTCGGGTTAATGCACGGCCCAGCACGACAGCGCCTTGAGGTCCGTCGGTTTCGGCTGTTCCGGCATCGGGAATAAGGAAACCGGTCAAAATAAGAACCGGTGACCGCACGTTAAGCAAAGCTTCTGCCGCCGACCGGTAATTGTTTACTGAAACCAAAGCGAAGTATTGAGATAATCCCCTTCGTTCATCTTCAAGAACTATTGTTTCTATCAATGATTCTTATTTCTCTTCCTCTTCAAAAACCTCAAATTCCAGTGGATTGATGGATATAATTTCCAGTTCAACACCGCATTCCGGACATTCGATGATTTCTCCGATTTCGAAACCCTCATCCTCAATAAGATTGCCACATTCAGGACAATGTTCCATGGACGCATCCCTCCTATGAAAAATCCGACACTGTGATGTTACGGATCGATATTTCACGAGTCAATATCCTGAACTCAGAAAGAAGTCACAGGGTTCGGGCTGCCGTTACGAAAGCCGGCAGATTTACATTAAATAATTAAAAACGGATTGTATTTTTTTTCTTTTTCAATTGTGGAAACGGGTCCATGACCCGGATATATTTTTGTGTTGCCGGGAAGGTGGAGTAATTGTGAATTAATGGACTGACGCAATATCGCAAAATCACCACCCGGTAGATCACATCGTCCAACCGATCCTGCAAACAACGTATCACCGGTGAACAGCGCATTTTCCCAGAGAAAGCAGATTCCTCCTGGTGTGTGACCCGGAGTGTGCAGCACGCGGAAGGATTCCATCCCTACTGATAAAAGCTGATCGTTTTCCAAAAATCCATCCGGTTCCGGAATGCCGGAAATGTATAATCCCAATTCCTTACTTTGCTCCGGAAGTGACGTCAGAAACATCGTGTCCGCCTCGTGGAGATAATAAGGAATTTTTAGTGATGTTTTCAGTTCGGCCACGGCACCGACATGGTCGATATGTCCGTGCGTATTCAAAATGGCTTGAGGGATCAGATTTCGTTCTGATAAAAACCTGCGAATTTCCTCCGGATGATCGCCAGGATCAATGATGAAAACTTCCCGGGTTTTACTGCATCCCACAAAATAACAGTTCACTTGCAATGGACCTACGATCAATGTCCCGATCACCATTTAATTAACTCCTATATGTATATAATACAATAAAAAGTGATATCAGGTCGATAATTTTGCATAAAAAAGTGATATCATTTGCATTTAGCGAAAAACAGGGGTCTTGAATCTTTTACGGTATACCGCTATGTACTTGGCTTGAGAGAGAGGCAAATGATCCCAATCAAGAGTTTTAAATATTCCAGGAGGAATCATGACAGCAATCAAAGACAAATGGGTTTATACCTTTATTTTCCTTATTTCGTTGGGAATGACGGCTGGAGTATATAGTGCGGTGCCGGAGCTGTTTGAATTACATCGTGAAGCTGTTGGTGGTGAGCAGGCTATTCGAAACCTGAGAACCGCACATCTTCAATGGCAGATTACCATGATGATGATCCAGGGGCAGGTGGATGAATGGTATGAAGCTCCTGATAAGCATTTCATAAGGATTACGACACCCGTTGTTTCTTTGCAGGAGGGGTACAACAGTGACATCTCATGGCGGATCGATCAGAATGATCAACTGACATCAAAAGAACGGGACCCTGATGAAATTGAAAGCGATGAAGAGATTATTCCTCTGTTTCATTACCTGTTTCCCCGGCAGTCCATATCCATTGAGGATTGCGGAACACAGGTTCGTGACGGAAAAATCTATGCGGTTTTGAAAATAACGAACGCCAAAGGCAGCACTCGAACCTTGTATTTGGATCCGCAGACGAATCTCGTTTCGATCGAAGAGGGTGAGGAAGATGGAATTGAGGTGACTACGATTTATGCTGATTATAAGCCTGTGGACGGCATGATGATCGCTCATAGCTTTTCGCAGCAAGCTAAACTTGCCGGTATGCCGATGACGATTTTCAATCTTGAGTCGATAGCGTTTAATACGAACCCGGAGGGGGATATTTTTGAATTACCGAAGACGGTGCAGAAGGACAGCCGGTTTCCCAAAGGACATCATTCCGTCGACGTGCCATTACTTTTAAAAGGAGAACATTTTTTTGTTTCCGCTAAAGTAAATGATACCGGTCCATATACGTTTCTGTTGGATTCAGGAGCTGGAACGACGATCCTTGATCAGGAAATCGCAGAGATGCTGTCCCTGGATATCAAGGAAGGTATGCATGCGCTGGGAATCGGAGGGTTGCGCAGCCTGGGAGCCACGACGATTGAATCGCTGGATATTGGAGATTTCGGTATCAAGGAATTGAAGATATATACGAGTGATTTGTCGTTTTTGTCCAAAGCCTTTGCGTCTCCTGTAAAGGGTGTTTTGGGATATGATCTGCTCGTCAGATGCGTCGTGAAAATTGATCCGCTGGGTAAACAGATGACGCTTATTGATCCTAAGTCTTTTGATTATGAAGGTTCGGGAAGTATTGTTGAGGGGGAGATCACTGCCAATCTGATCAATATTCCGGGTATTCTGGATGGTGACAAGGAAGGGTTATTCCGGATAGATACGGGCGCAGGCGGCGGTGTTCATCTGCATGGTCCGTTTGTCTTGAAACATAATCTGCAAGATACCTATCATCCTCAATATACCGTTACCACATCTGGTGTCGGCGGGGACCAGGAAAGTATCCTGACACGGGCAGGTTCTCTGACGTTGGGAAAATACACCATCGAAGGTCCTCTGGCGACGTTGAATGTTTCCGAAGACACGGGTGCATTGAGTATGATGGATTCCATAGGAACTATCGGCAATGGAGTTCTTCAAAAATTTGTTATTTTCTTCGATTATTCCAGGAACAGAATGATATTGGAACCCAATGCAAAATTTCCGGAACGCATGCATCTGAACCATGCCGGATTTTTCCTGATCGAAAGCAACAATATTAAAAAAGTATATAAGGTTTTTCCGGGGTCTCCGGCGGCTGCTGCTGGTATTCAATCCGGTGACATCATTTTGAAAATCAACAAACTGGATGCGGAAAATGTAAGTACCGAACAAATACGGGCAATGTTAAATGGTCCGGTTGGAACCGAACTTAAATTCAAGTTTCAGAGAGACACGGAGATGATGACCATCAAGTTGAAACTGGCGGAATACCTTTAGATAACTCTGGATAGGAATTGCTAGGTATTTTTCAGACGGGAATCCAGAAATTTACGGGTATATTCCAGAAGTCCGCCGGCTTCACGTATCGCTGTAACCTCTTCAGGCAGAGTTGGGAATCCAAAAGTATCTTCACCTACCGTGATCCGCCCGTTGATAAAATCGATGGAAACGGGTTTTCCCGGCGAGTAGGCGTCAACGGCTTCGGGTGATTCGATAAGAAGCAGTCCCTGATTGATGGCGGCGCGATAGAAGATACGGGCAAAACTCTTGGCAATGACCGCTTGAATACCGACGGATTTGAGCCCGAGCACCGGTTGTTCCCGGGAACTTCCGCAGCCGAAATTTTTCCCGGCGAAAATGAGGTCGTCTTTCTGGACTGACTGAGCGAAGTTGGGGTCCAGATCTTCAAGAAGATGCGGTTTGATTTCATCTGCGGTCGCGCATGTGTAGGTGTATTTGCCTGGGAAAAGCATGTCCGTGTTGATTCCGTCCTGATTGCCGTAGAACCATATTGTCATAGACTCCTCCTTAAACTGTCCTGGGATCGGTTATTTTACCGTAAATCGCCGAAGCGGCTACGGTTTCAGGACTTGCAAGATATATTTCAGCGTCGGGACATCCCATTCGGCCCTTGAAATTCCGGTTTGCTGTTGACAGGCAGCGTTCTCCGGGAGCGAGGACGCCTTGATGAGCTCCCAAACACGGTCCGCAACCCGGCGGCAGAAGCACACCTCCCGCTTCGACGAGCGCTGTCAATGTCCCATCATGGATGATTTCCGAAAGCACCTGGCGGGATGCCGGCAGAATTAACAGCCGGGTATCCGGATGAACCGTTTTTCCCGTTAAAAGAGTTGCAGCATTTCTGAAGTCTTCGACTCTGCCGTTGGTACATGTTCCCAGAAAACATTGATCCACATGCAGATCCAGAACATCACTAACGGGAACACCCTTGTCCACGGCATGGGGTTTTGACACCATCGGTACAATTTCACTCAGATCATAGGTCAGACATCGCTCGTATACCGCATCTTCATCCGCCCAAATGGGATCATAACTGTTTTTATCTATGTTCAAGTGTCTGAAAAACTCTTCGGTAACCTCATCAACCGGAAAAACCGCCGTCTTTGCCCCCATCTCTATTCCCATATTGGCGATAGTTATTCTGTCAGAAATAGACAGCGCTTCCAATGCGCCATGAAATTCAACCGATTTGTAATCCGCACCATCGGCACCGATATCGGAGATGAGTTTAAGGATGAAGTCTTTTGCGGACACGGTGGCCGGCAGTCTGTTTTTTAGCGAGATCTTTATGGAAATCGGGACTTTGAACCAGGTTTTGCCTGTCAAAAGAAGTGCGGCGGCTTCCGTCCGGTCGATACCTGTCGAAAAACAACCGACAGCGCCATAGGAACAGGTGTGTGAATCGGAACCCACAACCACCTGCCCCGGTAACGCTAAACCCTCTTCCAGGACGACCTGATGGCATATTCCCCTGCCGATATCGAAGAAATTTCGAATGCCATATTTCTGAACGAATTTTCTCACGGAATGATGCCCTTTTGCTGTCTTGTCCGATGAGGCAGGAATAACGTGATCCAGAACAATGACAGGTAAATCTCTGTTATAAAGACCGTAGATTTCAAGATCTTTGCTGATTTTTCCGATGATCGCTGAGGTGTTGTCATGGGTCAGGAGGTGATCCGGATATATAAACACAATCTGTCCGGGAACAACCTTCGTTTTCCCCGCCTTTCGGGCAAGGATTTTTTCGGCAAATGTCATACCACTCATAACATCGAAATCCTCCTCTTATAACTTTTGGATAACGGCATCGGTGACCTGATGTGTCGATGAGGCACCCTTTTGAATGACATCCGGTCCCCCGGGTATCTTCATCATATCATAGGTTTTTACTCTGCCTTCCGAAACGACCGCGGCGATGGCACGGCGAATTCGATCTGACTTTTCCGTTTCACCGATATGATCCAGCATCATGGCTGCGGAAAGAAACATGGCGATGGGATTGACGATCGGCGGATTAAGTTTTTCGTATTTGGGTGCAGATCCGTGCGTTGGTTCGAAAACAGCCACATCTTTA
>JAFGJC010000514.1 GCA_016929305.1 candidate division CSSED10-310 bacterium
ACAACCTCGAGACAACAATGACATCGCCATTCCGGGTCAACCAACCATAACACCCACGCCAACAGGCCCCACACCGACACCCATGCCACCCACGGCTACACCGACAGGACCCACACCTACACCGCCGCCCATGGAAAACATCAAAATCAATGAAATTTACATCAATCCCCCCGGAACCGATGTGGGATGTTATGTGGAGCTGTATTGTCCCGGGGGCATCAGCCTGAACGGACTGACACTGGTTGGCGTTAACGGTTATAATGGAAGCGATTACAACACGATCGCCCTGACCGGTCATTCGATACCCACTGACGGTTATTTCATCATTGCCCAGGACAGCTCCGTAGCCAACAGCGATATGATCAATGACATGGTCAACTATCAGAACGGGCCGGACAGCATACAACTCCGAAACGGCGCGCAGGTCATCGATGCCATCGGATATGGTGATTTCGGTGCCGGCGAGGTGTTTGCCGGTGAGGGGGATCCTGCGCCGGCATATTTTACCGGGGAACATTCTCATTCACGTATTCCGGATGGTGACGATACCAACAACAATCTGAACGATTTTGAATCCGGCGAGTTAACGCCTGGTGAAATGAACGTTCCCGAAGCCGGACAGCCGACAAGTACACCAACCGGTCCGCCGGTACCCACCGCAACCCCGACAGGACCCACACCGACACCACCGCCGGTTTTTAACATCATTATCAATGAAATCCATGTTAATCCTGACGGTCCGGACACAGGTTGTTATGTGGAGCTGTATTATCCGGGAACACACCGGATAAGTCTTGACGGTTATATCCTTTTGGGAATCAACGGTTTTGATGGAACCGTTTACAATATTATTCCACTCAGCGGCGAAATCTCTGAGGGAGGATATTTTGTAATCGCTCAGGATGCATCGGTATCGAATGCCGACATGATTGATGAAAACGTTAATTTCCAGAATGGACCGGATAACATTCAGCTTCGCGCGGGAATGGATATCATTGTCGATGCCGTCGGTTATGGAACATTCACGGGAACGGATATATTTGCGGGCGAAGGTGATCCGGCGGAATATCCGAATCCGACGGGAAACCAGTCTCTCTCCCGATTGCCGAACGGACAGGATACCGGCGACAATGCGGTTGATTTTAGCCTGGGTGATCTGACACCCGGTGATGCCAATACGCAGGGATCTGAACCGACAGCAACCCCCACCCAGCAGCCGCCAAGCCCAACATTTACACCGACTCCCGCTACAACAACGCCAACACCCTGCCCCTGCTATGATCTGGAGTTGGGCACCATCATCACCATGGGTTCAAGCGAAATACATGCTGGTGATCTGGTATATTGTGAAGTCCGGATTTGCAACCCGAAAGAAACATATACCCATGTTCCGCTGTTCGCCATTCTTCAGATCTACGATATGTTTTTCTTTTATCCTTCATATTCCAGTTTTGATTATTACATGATCGAAACACTCGATCCGGGAATGCATACATTCACTATCCTTCCGGAATTTGTCTGGCCGAATGCCGGCAGCGGATCCGGAACCTGGTATGCAGCTATGACGGATACCAATGTTACGGAAATTTTCGGCAATATATCCATTTTCCAGTTCACCTGGATGCCTTAACAACATATTATGAGCAAACGAGCGCCCGAAAATATTCGGGCGCTTTTTTCATCTTATTCCAGAACTAAACGCCTGCTCGTATAGTTTTCATGTAACGCCCGCATTTGAAAAATTACCGCCAATTCGTTAATACTGCATAGTGGGGGTGAAATGGGAGCTTCTGGATTGTGATGTTCAGAAAACAAATACTGATCATTGGTATTTTCATTTCAGGTTTATTACTGGCGATGTCTATTTTTGCCCAAACACCGTCGCCTTCTCCGGAAAGTACATCTACCGATATACCTACACCGTTCCCGACAGGGACTTGGACTGCAACCCATACGCCTGTCCCAACCGAAACACCTTCGATAACAATAATGACAAAAAACCATTTCCGAATGGCATATGAAGAAACTGTTGCCGGTAATGGGAGCAATGCTTTTGTTCCGTTAACTGATCCTCTTTACGGAATGCGGTTTGCGGCATTATTGGAAGCGCTTTTTCACGGCAATTTTTCGGGAGCAATGAATCAAATAAACATACTTGAAGGAATGGGTGCGTATTATATTTTAATAGAGATCAGCAACAGCAATGCCACGACATACGGAGTTATGGAGGATCGCCTTCCGGGTGAGCCGGGTTATCTGGGATGGGGTGCTTTTCTGGTGCATCCTGATGCAACGGATTATGTTATCTATCAGACACCTCATGTATTTGCTGACCTGATCACAGAAGACATCTCGTTGAATGCGTTTTATGAACATACCGCATCGCCGATGATTCTGCTTGCAGGTGCCCACCGTGATGCAAACGGCGATGATGACGGCGACGGATGGCCCGATGCGGATGTGGCTCACGATCCGGATAGTCTTTTTCATCTATTGACTGATTATCTTGCACAGCGCGGATTGCTTCACGGCTCACCGTACTGGTTCTGCCAGATCCATGGTTCGGCTGATCGGGAAACGGAACCAACGATAGTAGGATCTGATTGCTCTCCTGTTCCTTTCATGACGGAAACATCGGCACTTGTGTTGATCGACGATCAGGTCGATGCCACCGGTTTTATCACCATGGGAGTCTGGGGCTGGGTTGAAGGACCCGAAGATACTGAGGACGGAGACTACTATCTTAACGGTGTCGGCAATATTCAGAGCAATCTATTGAATTTGTATGGATTGCGGGGCAGTTTCATGCATTTCGAAATCGAGCGGCATGCCAGGGATGATTACCTTTATGAATCCGGACCCGGATATGATGGCATACTACATTTGATGAGCACCATTAAAACGGTTTTAGCCAACC
Source organism: candidate division CSSED10-310 bacterium (assembly GCA_016929305.1). Classification (GTDB taxonomy): domain Bacteria; phylum CSSED10-310; class CSSED10-310; order CSSED10-310; family JAFGJC01; genus JAFGJC01. The sequence goes on from JAFGJC010000514.1 coordinate 2,918, forward strand.
AATTTTATGTCATTCCAACACCAACACCTACTTCTACAGCTGAACCCTTTCCGACAGCCACTCCTTTTCCGAAACCCTTACCTTCCATGACATCACCGGGTATTATTTTGCTGGTATCCATCATCACCACAGGTCTTGCAGTTTCAACGCGGAAAAAATCCCAGCCACTTCATGATGAGCCCGGATGATATCTCACTGATCTGAATCCATCAGATTGATCGCTGTATTTTTGATTGATCGCTCCACAACAGGTATACTGAAATATATACCGAATCCCTCTTCTTGGATTGGGAGTATATTTTGTGTGAGTTCAAAGTTTATATCTCTTCGATAATCCTGATGTTATTTGGTGCCATTGTAACGGCAACGGCACAAGATCCACAGCACCTAATCCTTGTCTCCATTGATACTTTGAGAGCAGACCATTTGGGATGTTATGGAAATTGGGAAGCGTATACCCCGAATATTGACACGGTTGCCCGGCACGGCATCATGTTCCGTAAAGCCGTCGTTCCCTGCGGACGGACGAACCCTTCCCTGGCTTCCATCATGACGGCAAAATATCCTAATGAACACGGTGTACGTTCACTCTCGGACAAACTTGGAGATTCGGAAATAACTCTTGCAGAAATTCTGAAAAACAATGGATTTACAACTGTCTTCGTCAACGGGAATACTCTTGTCGGACCGAACAGCGGTTTTATACAGGGATTTGACATTTACAGAGGACCGCAGGGAGGATATGTCCTGGAAACCACAAAAAACACAGCGAAAAACAAAAAATCGAAGCGTAAGCAGTATCAAAACCGCCGATCCGCTCACCATATTACAGAGTATGTCTACAGTTTATTCAAATCCCTGGCTGAACCGAGACACTTGTTCTTATGGACCCATTACATGGATCCGCACTGGACGTATGATCCACCCTCTCCTTTCGACAGGATGTGCAGGGCAACCGATATGAATGCACCGCCTCCGGAACTCACCGAAAGACAACTCCGATTTAATCCATCCCTGCACGCAAAATATAATGAATATTTTAAAGCGATGTACGCCGGTGAGGTTGCTTATACGGATTACCATATTGGACGTTTATTCAGATTTCTTTTCGATGAAAACGTAATGATTGACAGCTTGTTAATCGTGACATCCGATCATGGAGAATCCTTGGGTGAAAAGGGATTTTTTTACAGTCATGGCGATGAAGTCTATCGTCAAAGTCTTAATGTACCTCTGATTTTTTGGTGGTCAGAACAACCGGAAACCAATCAAATTATACCCGATCCCGTGCAAACCACAGATATCCGCCCGACAATTTTACAGATACTGGCTGTTTCCGCCCCTGCATCTCTAGCAAATCGGTCGTTACTTCCCCGAAACGGTACGCCTTGCGATAGATCCCAGATCCGCTTTATGTATGCGGAAACAGGAACCTGGCGGCAGAATGCGGACACAGAAAAACCCTATTCAAGTTATCGAGGAAAATCATACATGATATCCAATGGACTCCGTAAATTGATTGCAAAATCCGGTTCCGGAGAATTCACATATGAGTTATTCAATTTAGCTAATGATCCCGGAGAAAAGAAAAATGTAATCGGAGTGAATCTGCCGCAGGAAAACAAATTAAAAACAATGCTTTCCGAGTGGATCGTCAAAAGCAACAAAACCGGAAAAACAGAAGCATCACCGGTCAGTCCGGAGATGATTCAAAAACTGGAACGTTTAGGATACATTCGTTAAGAAAAATCAATTTTTCAGAATATCGCTGCAAGGTTTTTACAATCTTTCTAAAAAGCATCAGGACCGTATGACCATTCCGCCATATCCATATTACCGAAGACAGAGGCCATATCCTGTGTCAGGACAGCGCCATAGAACCACAATCCTGACATCGCATCGGCACCGGTATCCGGCCAGTAAAAAGGGGAGATAACATCGATCAGCGAACTGCCGCTTGGAATATCCATGACTCGCCAGTCGATATCGGGTTGTTCCGGTGGATGAAATCGCGTCCAGCTTGGCCAGAACCAGTACATTCCATGAATATCCAGTAGAAAAACAACTGGCATATCAGATTCCGGAGTGCCTGGATTTTCAAGATATCCCTTAACATAGAAAATGCTGCCTGGATATGCTCTTTCCGGGACGTCAAGCCGGACACCGAACGGCAGTTGAGTCGGTGTGGGTGTTGGTTCCGGAGGCACTCCATTATTAACGGTTACCTGCATGGTTTGGGTTGTCTGGTTTCCAGCAACATCATACGCTGTCACTTCCACGATATACTGACCATCGGGAATGATGGTGGTATCCCAGGCGCTATCCGCATCGGAAGGAGTGCATTCGTAATCACCATCGTTATTGGTGATGATATGGTAATATTTTGCGCCATAGTAACCGAAATAGGTCTGGCAGGTTGAATCTGTTTTATAAATGACCGGCAAAATCAGAGAATCATTATAACCTCCCTGATATGAATCCAACGGCATATTGAAGTATACTGCCAATTTATCGTCCACGACGGGTATCTCCGGGTGCAATTCCGGAAAAATCGTATACCGGATCTCCTGAACAGCGACCTCGAAATCCAAAAGTACCGTGTCCGCGATACAGGCAATAATATCGACCTGATCCGTCAGGTTTGAAGGATCGAGATATGTATCGGTATTGTTGATACAAAATGCAAACGGGTCCGTATCCAGCGCCGGATAGAACACCGGAATCTCCGTTTCTGTTTGATGTGTGATCTGCAGATGCGGATTTTCACAGGAAAGCCAGTTGCCGTACCAAACGGTTCCGGAATCTCTGATGCGAGCGAAATGGATGTGATTGAAATCCGCAATCGGCCAGCCGATTATTTCACCCAGGTACTGACCCTGTTCTACCGTGTCACCGACATCGACAGCAATGGTGCTCTGAATAAGATGAGCATACAGATAACCGTCACCAGTTCCGGAACCGGATTCATCCGCCACAGCGACCCGCCAATGATATTCCGCTGACGTCGTCAGGATCGCTTTGACGATACCTGATCTCACTGCATAAACGGGTTCATTGGGTACGGAGAGAATATCGACACCGGGATGAAGATAAGGATACCCGGGAGTAAATTCCTGAAACGCGCCATACGTGTTTCCGACCCAATGCTGTTCATCGGGTAGAAAGGGCCACGGAATACCGTCTTCGGCATCTCTGTCGAACACGATATTGACTCGATTGCTGCTGGTGTGATCGATTTCCATAGCTGATCCATCTGAAGCCAGAGACAGTAATCTGCCTTGAAATATTCCATCATTGACACTTCTGCATCCCAGAAGTATATCCGGATCGCGCACGGAAATATCTCTGCATATAAAATCAGTACCGGGCCGATACATCAATCTGGTTTGACCCGCATCGAGATCATACTCGTACAGCGCTTGCCGGGTCATTATGAACAAGCAATTCCCAAAATATGAAAAAGCCATCTCCCGCGGTTCTTCCGGCACGGTCAAAACTGCAGTTGGTTTTCCGGAGCGATGCAAATAAATCCTGCTGCCCTCATTCATGAGTGATCCCGCAACATCACCGTCCGGCGAAACGGCATAAGCGTCATACTTGGGATATGTTGTTGCTGCCCGGGTGATGAGATTCAAAGCAACCACATTACTGGAATTCCGGTAAAGCAGCATTGAGCCATCAGAGGAAAATACCGGGTTCGTAAATCCCTCGACAAAAACATGATACTGAATGATGCCTGTAAAATCCGTAATCGTAATCTCAGACGGCCTGATATCCGTTTCCGGTGTGAGGATGTACACAACAAATCCCTGATCAGACAGTAACATTCCATTAGCCGGATATGGTGGGAGTCGCCGGGAAAAATCGTCAGGTCCGTATAATATACCGGAGATGTTCCAACAGTGCAGAGAAACAGGAGCAAATTCCGGCTGGAATCTGTATGTTCCCGAAGAAGAGCAGAACATCTTTCCGTCAGCAACACGAATATATCCTTGATCGGATACCGAAACTGGAACTCCTTCCGCGTGAAGCGAAACGGTAAAAATGACAGAAATTATAAGAATCATTTGCATCTTCTTTGAAACAACATTCATTGACAGCATCCTTTCATTCGGAAAAACCCTTGATATCTGTTGCAAATATCAAGCCGGAACGGCGTTATCACCATCAATCATCACACAATTACGTTCGGCAATCATTAACAGATTTATTCTATTTTCCAAAGGTGATGATGCCGCTCGTTCAAGTGTGTTTAAAACCGCAATGATTTATCGTAAACTTGAAAAATGGCTTCTCTGAACGGTGAATCATGAATCGATTGATTCTTCAGCTTTAACGTTTTGCCAGAAAGGAGCTTTTATGAACTGGACAGAGCTTTTAAAAAAGGAGATTGATGACACCTATATTCTCACTCAAAAACTGATCGATTTAGTCTTAGACAATGAACTCGGCTGGAAACCCGCAACGGGCGATAATTGGATGACAACCGGTCAGTTGTTGATGCACATAACCAACTCCTGCGGAGCTGCGATGAAGGGGTTCGTGACGGGTGACTGGGGCTTGCCGGAAGGCGTGAAGATGGAGGATATTCCTGATGAAGAGATGCTCCCGAAAGCAGAAAAGATGCCGTCTATAAAGTCCGTAAAGGAAGCCAAACGGCTTTTGGATGAAGACCGGCAGACATCTCTGAAGTGTTTGCACGAAGCTGGTGAAGAAAGGTTATGCAGCGAGGAGACAACCGCGCCATGGGATACCACAAAAATGATACTTGGGCACCGGCTTCTGCAAATGGTGCAGCATTTGAACCAACATAAAGGACAGTTGTTCTATTATCTCAAGCTGATGGGAAAACCGGTGCATACCGGCCATCTCTGGGGTATGTAATTATCGTTGCTGATGGAATGTTGATGTATGTTCAGCATTAATAGAATTTTCAAAAGAGCATGAGTGGTGAACGAAAAAACGGATATTATTGAAAACCTGTTATCAAAGGTGCCGGTGCCATCCACGGAGCATTGCCGGGGTATTTTAGACCTGGCGGGATACCCGCAGACACCGGAACAAATGGATACAATAAAAGCGGCAGCGGAAACTGCCAGATCGACCGTTCGATCGCCATACACGGAACAATTCAAGGATAAGGAACCTGTAAGATTCCTTGCCGGTATCTGCCCGCACGATGATTATTACTATGCCTCCCGGTTTTATGCATTGCTTCTTCCTTATCTGGTCACCAAAACCGTTATCATTTTCGGTGTCACTCACAAGCATCGATTGTTCAATACCGGGGAGAGGCTGGCCTTCGATTCATTCAACTTCTGGAAGGGACCCTATGGACCGGTTCCCGTCTCACCGCTGCGTGACCGGTTGACGGATATTCTTTCCCATGAAGAATGTATCGTTGACGACAGGATGCATATTCTTGAACATTCCATTGAGGCGATCATTCCGTTTTTGCAGGCGTATCGTCATGATGTTACGATCGTGCCGATTTTGGTGCCACCCATGTCTTTTTCACGTCTGACGATGCTGGCCGGCAAATTGGCCGGTTTTCTGGCGAATTTTTATACGAACAATCAATGGATGCCGGGTGAGGATATCAGCGTGCTGTGTTCCAACGATTGTGTTCATTATGGGGATTCAGGATGGGGCGGTTCCGGTTACGCACCTTTTGGAACGGACGTCAACGGTTACCTAAAAGCTGTCGATCAGGACAGGGAAATCATTCGGAAACACCTGACGGGACGCATATCCAGTCCTATGCTGGAAGCTTTCCTTCAGAAAATGACCGTCAAGGATGATGCCATTTCGTACGGTGTGACCTGGTGCGGCCGATATACGGTGACATTTGGACTGGAGGTGGCTCGAAAAATCTCCCGGCAGCTTACCGGGCGCCATCTTGAAGGCGTACTTCTGGATTACGGAACAAGTGTCAGCGAAGCATCTTTTGACAGTCTGATGACTGACGGGCTCGGACCGACAGCTCCCAACAATTTTCACCATTTTGTCGGGTATGCCTCGATCGGGTATCTGTAAAACCAAAGCCTGTTTCATCCGCCCGGGCAAAGCTGAAAATATCCATACCACCCATCAACACCGTCATTTGAGGATTGGTCATGCCCGCATATCAAAGGATATCCGATGCGGAGCCGCAGTGATTTATTTTTCTTGCAGACGGTAAGATTTTGACATAGATTCCCGCTTCAGCTCATGGATGCGAGCTGTTGAAGGGAGCAGGCAACGCGTGATAAACAACGAACGTTCAGATGGTTATGGAACATTGATATATCTACTTACAAAAGCTGTTGATGTTATCAGCGACATTGCTGAAGAACAGGGAATTCTATCCGACAATAGCCCTCCTTTTTATCCACCGGATATCACTCCGGATGAACTGAAGAATGCAGCGTTGTATGACCGGAGAATTTTGCGATTCGATACCTATTTAAGGAGAGATTCCCATGGGCAGTTGATTCCGGTTCCTTTTACCCAGAAACACCGGCATCACTGCCATCAGCTTCGAGATATTTTTGATAACGCCAAACTTCATGTAGCACATCCGGAATTCAGTGAATATTTAAATACATTGACAACATGGCTGGATCAGGGTTCCGAGACGGCATATTTTGCCATGCAGCAGCAGTGGCTTAAAACCGTAAATCTGCCGTTTCTGTTTCCCTTAGTGCTTGATGAAACCTATGCGGATACAGTGTTCGGGTTAAAGGGATCCATGGATGCCGCTGTTTTTATAGAGGACCGGAAAATGACTTCCATCTGTCAAAAATATCTGGATTATTGGTATATGTTTGTAACTTCCATTAATCTACCCGGTAACCCGCTAATGATCAAACCGTCTTATCCGAAGGTGTATCGAGCGCATGCAACCAGTGCCGGTTTGCTGAATTTGGAGCTGAAAGCATGGAATCTTCCCAACAACTTTGCCTTGCGGCAATCCTCCGGCTCCTATCAAATACTCATCCAGGAAACCATTCAGAAAAGTTTCTATAAAGATATTTTACCCCTGCTTCACTCGCTGTTTGAAATGAATTCAGAAAACCTGGCGCAAGATTCGCTGTTAACGGTTTTTCATCAAATGCTCCTTTACCACGAACTGGCTCACAATATCGGCTGTTATGAAATGCAGCGAAATCTGATGATCTGGGACAATGTCTTTGAGGAACTCAAAGCAAATATCCTGCCGTTGCAGTTCATTTTACATGCCCGGGATATGAAATGGATGGAATCCGAACTGGCGGAAGCTGCCATCATGAGTTATTTAGCTTTGGATCTTATGGACTGTCTGCTTGCGCGATCGGTGAAATCCCGGGTGAGTTATGATTATGCCACCAAGATCCAATTCAGTTACCTTATTGACAAGGGAGCACTGAAAATAGAGGATTCACGAATCCTTATCGATTATCAGCGATTTGGACTGTCTAACGCTGTATTATTGAGTGATTGTCTTGAAATTTTATCAATCGGTGATCCGGAACAAGCGAAACGATATACTGACCGTTATTTGTATCGAAAAGAACTCGAATACGTTATCGATCTTGCCGGAAGTATTCTTGGTAATTCATTCAAATCTGCCTATGAAAAACCGCCGCACAAATCCCTGATTGGAAATTGACAGGAGCTGAAAACAAACGTAACAATACGTGATATGTTTTCTGAAACATGGATTAAATGATATGGAAAATTCTCTGACAGCGATTTCAAACAATATCATGAGAGTGTACCGATCCCTGGACATTTCGATTCGGCGAATTCAGATGGAAACCGGATTGCACTGTCCCGAGGGGTGCGGTGCATGCTGTCTGCATCAGAATGTGGAAGCCACGGTGGCTGAAGTCATCCCGCTCTGCCATTACTTTTTTAGAACCGGTTATGTTCCACGTATTTATGAAATACTTGAAATATATAAAGCTAACGCCAATCTCACATGTATTCTTTATCTGCCCGATCCCGATAACACGCAGCATGGACGGTGCCAGTTTTACAACTTTAGACCGCTGATTTGCAGGATGTTTGGATTCGGTTCCCGGAAAAACAGGCTTGGGCAGATGGATGTCATGACCTGCAGGATGTTAAAGCAACAGGAAGATGCGTATCAACGATATGCGGCATTCATTAAGCAGCATGTTGAACTGCCGGTGGTGAGTAATTATTTTTACAAAATCGCCATGATGGTTCCGGAATACGGATTAAAACTGATGCCCGTCAACGATGCCATTCAAGATTGTATAGAATTTATGTATTGGAAAATGCGCCGCCGCATGCGCCCCCGTCTTGCCTCATAATCAGAATCCACCCTTTCATCATTTTCCTCCGTCTGTGCACCTCTGCGCACGGAATGACGCATTGCGAAAAAGGTCAAGTCCTGAAATAGTTGATACATTTAAGGAGGAAATATGAATCAGACAATTCACTGTTACGGTTCGCATTTCGCCGAACGCCGTTATATATTGTTTGTTGTGCGTTGCGGGAGGGCTTTCGCCGAAAGCCCCTGCGGATGGTTGATCCAATATTATCATGATCCCATGCGCATGATCCGGCATGACCGGTATCACCGGCGACACCGGCGAATGGACCTTTCAGTGGGGGGAATGAACCAAATCCAGTAAACAGGCACCCGAAAAAACCGAAAATTAAAATAACGAATAAACAACGCCCAAGTATAGGATATCGCCATACACAATACTTCATAATTGTTAATTGGGTGTTGGATATTGGATATTGAAGAACCCGGTCTTGTCCTGGGATAAGTTTACACTATTTCAGGAAGGAGAGAGGTAAAATGCATGGAGTAGTACGTTATAGTGAA
>JAFGJC010000515.1 GCA_016929305.1 candidate division CSSED10-310 bacterium
CAAAATGAAATTTCGCTTTTTATCGGTTGCCCTGTTGGTTTCAATCTTTTCAGGGAGTTTTTTATCAGTCCCGGCCTATTCACAAACGGGAAAAATTGTTGGGACTGTGAAAGATGCCGGCACCGGTGAAGCATTAGCCGGTGCAAATATCATCGTGTCCGGAACCTATTTAGGAGCAGCAGCAGACACAGACGGACATTTTATCATTGTTAATGTATCTCCCGGAGTTTATGAGTTAGAAGTTTCGGTTATGGGCTACAAGAAAATGAAAAAGACAGGAGTCATGGTTTCGATCAATCAGATTTCAACGGTGAATTTTGCCCTTGAGTCTACGGTCATCGAAGGTGAAGAAATTGTGGTTGTTGCCGAAAGGGATATCTTACACAAAGAGGTTCCGAACACCCAGCTTGTGGTGACTACCAGGCAAATAACCGAGGCTGCCGGTGTTCGCACCATCAATAATTATCTGGAGAAACAGCCGGGCATTACCGGTGCCAATCATCTGGAAATCCGCGGCGGTTCAGCAGAACAAACCGGTGCGATTGTTGACGGGATGACCATGGTTGATGTCCGCATGGGCAGGGCAGAATCATCCATTCCGTTAAGCGCTGTTGAGCAGGTTTCCCTGGTCACGGGCGGTTTCAATGCCGAATATGGGAACTTTCGCTCAGGGTTAATTAATATCACCACGAAAAGCGGCGATCAAAATCGTTATCATGGGAGAATGTCCTATACGCAAAACCTCCCCAAGATGAAGCGATTTGGGAAGTCGATGTATGACCCGTCCAATTACGCCCTTTTGCCCTATATGGATCCCGTAGTAGGTTTTGCTGGCACAATAGACGGATGGCTGCAGTATACAAATGGTGATGAAGAAGAAGCTACGTATCTCAGCCAGGGGCATGATGCTTTCGGTGGCTGGATTTCCCTAACGGATTTCTTCAACAGAAGGAATACACCCTATATCGATGCCAACCCCATGGACCTCTATTTATGGTCTTGCTGGAATCATATGCTCGTACCGGATTTTGATAAACTCGAAGAGCTCTATCCTGAATGGACAACGGAAGACCCGGATTGGGGAAAAAAGAAAGAGGCAATAAAAGATCATGCCCATGAACTCGAAGGAGAGCGTGCCGACTATAACATCGATGGCGGTTTTGGCGGTCCTGTGCCATTAATCGGAAAATATCTGGGAAATGCCACATTTTTTCTTTCCAATCAAACAATGAATATTAACTACATCCAGCCTATTATACGCGATGCTGATTGGAAAACAACAACCCTCCTGACCTTAAAATCCCACCTCTCACACAGTATGACCCTGACCTTCAATGGCATGTACCGATATATCGAAGGTGTTGCCGAAATTCAGAATATTGCTCTTTCCAACCCTTCATTGGAGGGACGCGGCGGATTTATGTTTGAAAATAATGTGGGCAATATGAGAGATGTTGGGGAGACCTATTACTGGCACCCCACCTACTTTCATCCGAAAAATCAAACAACCGTTTCAGCCGGTCTGAAATTGAATCATGTAATCGGCCCGAAAACATTCTGGGATCTTTCAGTGCAATATGTAAGAAATAAAGACTATATGGACACCGAAAGTGATTTAATCCATAATCGCAACAATGCAGTCAGAGACCGCACCACATTGATCAATTTCGGCCCCATATGGCTCGATGATCTTCCTTATGGCCGACCATTCTATTTTAACACAGCGGGTATCGATACCGTGTACAACCCGGCTGATTCGAGCCAGTATACCATACATGACGGGTTATCATCGCTATATGGTCTCGGACGAAGGTACTCCGGTAAAACAGGCGGATATTATGACCGATCGACAGCCCAGCAGTTTCGTTTGAGATACGACTTGAGCAGTCAGGTCTCCAACGCCCATTTTATTAAAACAGGTGCCGAATTCAATTATATTGATTTGAACAATGACATGTTTCAATACGGTTATTTGGACAAAGCGGAACGGGAATTCCGTTTTCGCAGGGAACCCTGGGTATTGGCCGGATACTTCCAGGATCAGATAACCATTGAAGGCATGGTGGCCACCTTGGGACTTCGTGTTGATTATTACAACTCCGGGGGTGATGTCTGGCCCACGGGTCATCCATTTGATCCTGTTGCTTTTTCGACTTACGAAGCCCGAAACCAGGAACTGCGCGATAGACTGGACGCTGGAGAATCCGTCATCTGGACGCGGTGGAATACAATCAACGATACAACGGGCGGTATACTGCTTGAAAAGACAGAGAATTTTTTCACGGTCAGCCCACGTGTGGGTATTGCTTTTCCGGTGACCGAAAGATCGAAGTTTTATTTTAATTATGGCCATTTCAGAGCCACACCTCCCTACTCCGAGATGTTCCTCTATACCATGAATTTCAGAGACATCGGTTTAAGAAGTATCGGAAATCCAAACCTCGAACCGCCAAGAACAATCCAGTATGAATTGGGTGTGGCCTATAACTTATCGGATCAATACCTGATCAATTTAAGCACCTATTATAAGGATGTGACAGGACAGCACGGTAATATCACCTACCAAAACTCGGATGGAACCGTTAGATATGACAGCAGATTAAACAATGAATATGAAGATATCATGGGATTCGAGGTGAATATTACCAAAGAGTATGGTCGATTCCTGACCGGCTGGCTTACCTACAGGTATCTGATTCGAAAATATGGCAATACCGGACGTGATATACTGTCTGACGATCCTTCATGGAACGAAGTCAATGGACTTTACGAGAGTGAGGAATCGCGTCCGACCACACGTCCTGTTTTCACAGGAAATATGACACTGCACTCACCATTTGACTGGGGACCACGCATTCTTAACCACAATTTTCTGGGAGGTCTGATGTTAAGTTTACTCGGGAGATGGGAAAAGGGTGCGACTTTCACCTGGAATCCCGCCGGTCTTCGAAATATTACGGATAATTTAAGATGGCCGGATCAATTTAACTTTGACCTGAAGGCTGCGAAGCGATTCCTCATTCGCGGCATCAACGCCAATGTCTATGTCGATGTGCTCAATGTATTCAACATTAAAACCAACTGGATGAGTAGCGGGTGGTGTTTTAGAAATTCCAGTGACAGAGAAAAATATCTGGCTTCACTGCACCTTTCCATGTATGATGATCCGCGGTATGATACACTCCGTGAAAATAATCCCGGTTTATATATAGCAGGCGATGATAAGCCCGGTGATCTGCGTGAAAACAAATCCTATATCAATGACCCGGATAACGAGATGTTTTTGTACGGTTATCCCCGTCAAATATGGTTCGGAATCGATATCAGTTTTTAATCCGCCTATTAACACTTTGAATACCATGATTTTTAAAATAATTTAAGGAGAAAATCAGCCATGAAAATAGTCATACAGAGTACAAAACACCGGAGGTTTACCCTCTGCCTCTCCATCGAGCTGGTCATGTTGTTGTTTTTAACCGGTTTTTTTACAACAGCACAGGCAGATGGTAAGCTGGCCATTATCAAAGTAAACAAAGTTGTCGTCGGAGTCTATGATCATGGACGGACATGGCACCAGACTCCAAGCTATACCTCAGGATGGTTTCCGGCTGATTACAACTGCCAGGGATTGGACTGCTCATACTCCCCTTCATTTGGCCCGGATAATTTTGGTGCAACAAACTGGTATGGTCCGGGTGAAGAAGGAGACGAAGAGGTGTGGAAAGTATGGCCATTGGTCACATTTTCGACTTATGCGAGTGCATACGATGAGGAGGATATTGTGACACAGCCAATGACCAACCATGTCCGCTGGCCACTGCCGGAGAATACCGCAAATGAGGTTAATGTTCAGATCAACAACCACTGGGGCACACCGGATGCGGCTAAAATGGTCGGAACATCGGATCAGACCATTGAGGTAACCTCGAAAAATATCGCAGGCATTGAAGTTCACCGAAAGCTTTTCGCCTGGAGTCAGCAGTTTCATGACGACTATGTGGTATGTGATTACACCATTACCAACCGAAGTGACAGCACCATCACCGATTTCTATCTGAGCATGGATGAGGTGTATCACGGCATAAGCCGTGCCGTGGGCTCAAATCCGCAAATTCCTTCATCTCAAAGACCGGGTCAGATGTCTTGGGCCCATTATTATGGTGCCAAACCCGGAGACAGCTTACGGATCTATTATGAATACTCTGCGGATGATCCGGAATTAAGCGGTGATCAGATGGGCTTTCCGGTTTATACACAGGATGGCCGTCTATCGGCGAGTGATATCCACTTTTTCACTGTTCTGCA
>JAFGJC010000516.1 GCA_016929305.1 candidate division CSSED10-310 bacterium
GCAAACATCGACAAAAAAGGAAGCGGATACGAAAGATTCTGTAAATATGGATTTGGAGTTAGAAAAAGGACAAACAATAATATTACTGATCCGATGATCAGTGGATAGTTGGACAGTGCATTGTCGAAATTTTTTTTTGCTGCTCGGTACAGGAAAAATATCCAAGCGATCACCAGGAGTGTCGTTAAAGCTGGATCATTCATGCTGACAATGGATAAAGATCGCCAAGGCTGAAAATTGTATTGCCATTTTAAATTAATGAATAGTGTGTAATAGAAGAATTCTTGAACCATGGAATACTTAAAAAGGTATCCCAACGTGACAAGAAACGGGATCGCTGATCCAAACCCAACAAAAAAGATCCGATTCCAAATTGTTTTTGAATGCTCGTAGCGTTTCCGATTTAGCCAAATAGCCGCGAAGCAACCAATAATTCCATAGCTTGCTTTGATGGAGGTTAAAAAAGCCAAGCTCATGAATAATCCTGAAAGGAAAAAGAGGAATTTTGATTTATACTTTTCGCCTCTTATCAATAACAACACAGCCAGCAGAAAAGCGGGAATCATCACGTTGTCCGGTCTGATTTCCATAGCTTTATGCCGGAACAAAAAATGTGAAATAAAAATGAATGTCGAGAGGTATGCGGAGGCTGATGAATAGGCAATTCGGCAAATGAGGAATATCAACAGACAAGTGATTACGGAGAATCCGACCATCAACCAGCGACCGGAAAAAAGATAAGAAATGGTATCCTGCAGATACAGATGGAGCGGTTTTAATAACAGATACAGCAATGGCATATGGTGTTCGAAGAAATCTTTATAAATAATAGAATCTCTGTTTAATGCCCGGGCAGCATGAAGATGCTCCAATTCATCAGGATCAAATACTCTAATGCTAACATCAAGAACTGCATTAAGGTAAACCGATACAACAATAGCGATTCCTAATATAATGAAAAGAGTTTTCAACTTGTTCATAAAAGATGAAACTAAAGGATGACAGTCTTGAAATCAATACCGTTTGTATCGTGAACCTCATGGAAATTATAAGGAAGGGCTGGTCTATTTCAGTCTGACCTGCTATATCTGCTGCAGAGTATCACTGAAAGGAGGCCGTGAAATGGAGTTGCAACAGAAAGTCGAAAGGATGTTGCGTAATCATCATGATGCACTGACTGATCCCGATAGATCTTTCCTGATTCAGGAAGTCATGGATAATCGTGAAGCAGTGGTGGCGAGATGTGGATGTCTAGCCACATGGACACCGGTAGAATCAACGGGCCGAAGTCCCAAGGATACTGTTATGGTGAGAAGGCCTGAAAGCGAAAGTAACATTGACTGGGATTCACCTAATAATTTGCCGATTACTGCTGAAACGTTTGATATGTTGATGGAAGATGCGTTGAACTGCCTGAATGCTAAACAGCGGATCTATGTTACGAATAAAGTTGTGGGAGCTGATATTTCGATTTCTCTTCCGGTAAAAACAATTTCCAGCATGGCTCTTACCGCATTGTTCACCGATAATATGTTCCGACCGGTTCCGGCGGATATTCATGAAAGTGTTTTTTCTGGCCGCGAATTCACATTGATAGTCCTTCCATATGACAAAATAAATCCTGACCGATATCAAGGCCGACTCAGAATCAATCCGCAAACTAAAAAAACAACAGATATGGCGATTGCCATGGATTTCGATAGAAGGATTGGGATCGTATTTGGTTCTGCTTATATGGGTAGTGTTAAAAAACTGATTTTTACGGTGATGAATTATTATTTGCCGGGAGAAGGTGTTTTACCGTTGCATTGTTCAGCAAACGAAGGTCCCGATGGCGATATTGCGTTGCTTCTCGGTCTTTCTGGAACCGGGAAAACAACACTATCGGCCGATCCGGGAAGAGCATTGCTGGGCGATGATGAACATGCCTGGAATGAAAATGGTATTTCTAACTTTGAAAATGGCTGTTATGCAAAACTCATTAACTTAAATCCAGAAAAGGAACCCGAGATATTCCATGCTTGTTTCCATGTCGATCCTTATCTTGAACATGGTGCCATTATTGAAAATGCTATGATGTTTCCAACAGGAATCTTCGATTTGTTTGATGATCGGTTAACCCCAAATTCACGAGGATCATACCCGTTGAAATATCTTCAAAATACCAAAGAATCTTCCTGTGGCGGTCATCCGCAGACAATTCTATTCCTCACTGCTGATGCAAATGGCGTTTTACCTCCCATCTCAAGACTAAACCCCCCACAGGCAATGTTATGGTTTCTCATGGGTTATACCAGTAAACTTGCAGGCACTGAAACGGGTATTGTCGATCCGAAAACAACGTTTTCAAGGTTCTTTGGAGAACCGTTTATGCCTCGAAATCCAGATGTCTATGCAAAAATGCTGGGTGATAAGATGAGAAAATACAAAACAAATGTATATTTAATTAATACAGGGTGGAGTGGCGGACCATTTGGTGTCGGAAGCCGGATGGACATAAACCTGACGCGAACACTTGTAAACGCTGCACTCAATAGATCTCTTGAACATGTCGACTTCATTGTCGATCATAGATTTCATCTGGAAATTCCCCGAACGTGTTCCGGTATTGAGGATGACAAGTTACTCGTTCCCAGCAATACTTGGACAGATAAAGAAGCGTTCGAAAAACGGGCTGATAAACTGGCTGCGGAGTTTAGCAATCATTTCGATAAAGCTTATGGAGATAAGAATATTGCGCGAGAGGTCGCATCCCAATGTCCAGGAAAATAGAACGTTGAGTTGAATCTCCTACATTTCGATTGAAAATTCCATAACCTACTGTGTTATTCAAAATATCGGTTGCGCAGTTGCAGTAGTCAATGCTGATTTTGGGGAACTGGTATCGCTTCTCTGGCGATCTTTTTTGGGTGAGTGGAACTTGAAAACTACCATAAGATTACAGCCAACTCTGGCATACCGTATGTCTTGCGGGCATACAAAAAAGTGTTATTGTACTTGCCATTTTTCTTTGGTCGATCAATGATATAAAATATGAGAAAGAATGAACCGTTACCAAAAATACGTACTGATATCCAAATCATTCCTGTGCAAATCAAAAATGAAACCGTTTACGTAATACAAGATCATCTTGGATTAGCTCCCTCTGGCTCTGCGCTGAGACACGACACCTTAAAATTGCTGTATTTGATTAGCCAGTCAAGTACATTCTCCGATTTTCAATATCAATTGACAAAACTGCAAGGCGGAGAAATTGTCGATGAAGACATCATCGATAAAATAATTCTTGATTTGGATAATCTTAATTTGTTAGAAACTTCCAATTTTCATTCCGGCAGAAAAAGAATAGTACGTGATTATACTGAGTTGAGGGTCAGAGACCCGGTAATGGCCGGTAAAGGCTATCCTGAAAAAAGCACAGAGAGTATCAATCTTGTTAACAAGATTATTACAGGCATTTCTAAACCTCAAACACAGGATTTCCTGAAAGATAAGCAAATTAAAGCCATCATTGCTCCTCATATAGATTTAACAGTAGGAAGTCAGGGATATGGATTTGCATATACCTGCTGGCCGGACAAACCACCCAGAAGAATCATTCTTTTGGGAACGGGTCATGCGATAAACAACGGTTTTTATAGCATTACCGACAAAGATTTTATAACACCGATGGGTCTTCTGAAAAATGACAAGGACACGGTGAAACGTTTGAGATCAGCTGTAAGTGGAGCGTTGGCCCCTAATGATTTTGCACATCGCTCGGAGCACTCTCTGGAGTTTCAAACACTTTTTATACGCCACCTGATCGGCGAATCGGATACACGCATCGTTCCCATCTTGTGCGGATCGTTTATGAATCTGCTTTCGATGGTGGAAAAACCCAGCGATTACCTTCAGATTGCAGGGTTTTTAGCCGCGTTGTCTGAAATTGCATCGGAGTCTGATACCATGATTGTTGCCGGCATTGATCTTTCTCATATCGGACCTAAATTCGGACACACACAATCAGCATCATCTTTATCACATGAAAGCAAAATCCATGATGGCAATCTATTGGAAGCGTTAAAAAACGGTAATGTCCGAGATTTGTGGAAAGAATCCCAGCGCGTTGCCGATCGGTACAATGTCTGCGGCTTATCTACAATGGCAACATTACTGGAAATTACAAACAGCTTGAATTTAGAGGGTCAAATACTCCACTATGAAATGTGGCATGAAAAAGCAACCAGATCTGCGGTGAGTTTTGCTTCAGCTGTTTTCTGGACACGTTGAGATGCACGTCTAGCCTACACGAAAGATGAACAAGTCATATCCAATGACTTTTATCAATGTTCCTTTATTTAAAACATGTTGTACTATAGGACGGTTGGTGTAATACTGAAGATAAAAATCATCCAGAATTACAATGGATGGCTTCTGATTTGACAAAATTTCAGAAACTTCGAAGTCATGAAAAACACCAGGAATTTCCAATACCTTCCGCCCTGGCCAGCCGATTCGATTAAAGATGTGAAATGTCAGTTCAGGATAACGCCGTTTTGCGTCTTCAATCCAATTCGCCAGACGGAGATAGTTGGTTCCCCATCCAACGTTGCTGTCCGATGCAATATGCCGGATGTTCATCGGATTACCCACACACCAATTCGAATAAGCAATAAAATCAGGAAAGATGATGTAAAAACGTCCTAAATCCAGCATCAACAAAATTGCAAAAATTTCTGCAGCATATCGAGATGGTTTAAACCTCTTTGTAAAGGAGGAGACTTCTGTGACAATCTTGAAAGCTATGAAAACAATACCATAGAGATATGGGTAGATTGTTAATGCATGGCGTATCCCAACTTGAAACCGACTGTTCACAAGAAGAAATGATGTTAGCATGAGAATTACAAAAGTAGTATTTATTTTGAGTTTTGTTGTCCTATTTTGATCCTTATATCTCAGTAGGATAACGATCAGACTTGTCAGACAAATAAACATAAATGACAGATTTTCCTTACATACCAGTATTACTGGATAGTACCATTTTGAATATATTAACTTTCCTAAAAAATAAGTGTTTTGTGGTTGACTTAGGATTGATATTCGATTTGATATGCCGTTTAAGATGGGTAGTAATTTCCAGCCATACAGCGATCCGAGCACAAGCAAACCCGTAAGAAAATAAAAAATTGAATGGAAAAGAGGTTTTATATTTCCTGTTTTGAAATCACGGGAATGAGAAAATACAATTGAAAATCCCAATAGTATGAAGAAAGGCAGCGCTGTGAATTTTGTCGATAGAGCAAAGCTGGCAGAGATTGACATTCCCAGGAGATGGGATGGAATCTGTGCGTCAAGATATCTGTAAAAATATAGTAATGCTAAGAGTGTAAAACAAAAGGAGGGGACATCAAAACAAATAAAATGACTATGTGCAATCAGTGTCGGATTCGAAAACAAAAGAATGCTTCCCAGGACACCTGAAATTGTGCCAAACGATCGCATTATCTGATATATAACAAGGGCGAATATTAAGACATTACATAACAAGATGATATGACGGCAAGATAATGACAGTGGAAATGACATTGCTGAGACCAGTTTCCATCCACCTTCAAACTGATAGTAGGGTGTGTTGATGGTCGCAATGATGTCCGTGCTAGCCTGAAACAGTATCGGTAAGCTTGCAACAAGCTTGATTAACGGAGGATGTTCAGGATTTACAGAAGCATCGTTTTTAAATAAATGCCGAGCTCCAGCATATATATGCGCGTATTCATCTGAGCTGTATGATTCAATAAAGATAAGATGAATTTGAATGAACAGAAATAGTAATATCAGAATAAGAACCGTGATAATGACAGTTGTTTTTAACATTCTTCAATAACTCATTCTGTCCGATGTTGTCGACGGATGTTTCCTTGCTGTTATATCTCAACTCCTTTTTATTTTAAACCTTGAAAAAATTATCAACCCATGCTTATGTGAGGGATCGTTGCTTTTCCGTTTAGGGGTGAAAGGAGGAATATTATGGCAATAGTAACTGCCTTTCGGTTTACAGAGAAGTCAGGAGCTATATGTATAGATCAAGAATCATGGCATATTTGGCGCAGAAAAACTTGGTTTTCAGATAATATTCATCTTCTGGTTCCAGAAGATCTGGCGGATCAATTTGGTATTGAACTTGTCTATGCTGGAACGGGCCATCCGCCATTTCATTGTGATACTGCTGAATTGGCCGGACAATACATCCATCAATATGTTAGACACGAACATAATCCTGAAGAAACCATAACTGTCGAAATGCTTGGACGTATCGTATTGAGAGCATTTCAAGAAGTACATTCCAGAAGAGTCAATAACAAACTTCAGTTTCTGTTCGGATTTACATGTGATGATTTCAGTAGAGGTGAATTTCAGCAAAGTGATCAGACGTTTCACATTAATCAGGAAGCAGTCAAGGAACGAGCTCTGCAGATTATTAACGGAAAGGAAAATACCGGTTATAACCCGCTCTCGCCACCCGTAGAAGCATGTTTGATAGGTGTTGATCCCAAATACGGATATTCAGCTTTCGCTATTAAAGAAAACGATGGTGTTTTGTCATTTCAGTCATGTTGGTTTGAATCGCTCGGTCAAGGAAGAGATGGTGCCGTTATTCGATTCGCTAAAGATCTGAACGATCGTTTTTTGGATACTCGAAGAAAAGGAAAGGGTCTGGAAAAGGGCTTGATCACGCTGATTGAAGCCACATCCGTATCAATGGAACATTATGGGCAAAACGGCGGGTCGATCAGGATCGTTCTTGTTGATGCTGCTGGCAAGCGGCGTCAGGACAGAATAAAGGATATCAAAGACAATTCAGCAAGATTATCACTGGAAGTTGTCCGAGCCTTCCGATCAGGTTATTTGACGGAAGATGTTGCTGCAGATTTGCTGAAAAGACTAATCGCGAACAATGAATCCTTTGAAACCGTCGAAAAAGATATGTTCCGGAATGCGTCTCAGCCAGTAATGTTAGGGAAATTACTGCGTGGATACAAGATTTGTGAAGGTGATCTGGCCGGGTCAAAGATAGAAGAACACCTTTTTTGTCAAGTTGAACAAACGGCCAGGGGAGGGCGCAAGTAATGACATCAATTAATGCATTACGCTTTGATCAATATTCGGGAGCGATGGTTTGCGATGAGCAGCGACACTGGAATCCGGAACGGGTAAAAATTTATGCGGCTGATAAAATAAGATCGATAATTCCTGCGGAAATACGTGAAAGGTATGGCTTGGCAGCATGTTATGGCAATACTGGCACATCAAGTGTCGGTGACGAACTGAGATTGACTATTTATCGGGAAGTCGAGATGGCGTTCGAAAGGAAATGTAAGGAATACGGTGAAATACCCGCAGAATTCATGTCATTGAAAGAAATCGTTAATCTGGCATGGCATGTGATTACGCGAATGAAACATCGACATGTCAATGAAGAGTTACGACACAGATATGGTTTTGAAACCGCAGAACTTATTCAGGGATTCAAGGTGCGAAATGGGGAAAATTGTGCGATTAATAACAAAAATATTGTAAAAGAAGCTTTGGATAAAATCGCTGGTGATCCCATAAATCCCAAACCAGATCCGGTGTTTGGCAATGGAGGAATAATAGCGGGTTTCGATGCAGAACATGGATTTCGAGTTTACGTGTTTTCCATGAAAGAAGCATTTGTTGAACCTAGTGAAACGGGATATGCAGCGCTTGGATCCGGCGGAGATACGACCAATTTCATTCTTCCAAGATATTTCAACAAAATTGGC
>JAFGJC010000517.1 GCA_016929305.1 candidate division CSSED10-310 bacterium
CACCTCTCCACCAGCCAGCAACGGGATCGTACCTGGACCAGTTCACCGACGTTGGGAACCCGTTCGGGTAAACATTTTATATTCGTTGATGCGGACATTGACTATACCTCTCAGGAGCAAACCTTCATAACGGCAGATAACCATGTGAATGTAGAGCACCATTTTGCAATACAAATCAACATAGTCAGTTATATTAGCAAAAAGGCAAATACGCTCCAATGAATAGGTTGGTCATCAGTACCGATTTCGCGTTCGACATCGATTATGACTTTATGTAAACTCAAAGTGGTATGACTCAGGAAAGGTAACACACTGGAGAGAACATAGCTGTCAATGCAAAATCTTAATAACCAAACTTTCAGCTCAATGATCGAACAACTTGAAGCTTGGATGACCTCTGTGGAGGGTGAAAACTTCGAGTTCAAGGAGGCGAAGAACCGTTTTCCCTTCGAGGAACTCGCAAAATATGCCTGTGCACTTGCAAATGAAGGTGGCGGCCGGATCATCCTGGGCGTGACGGATAAACGCCCACGGCGCGTTGTGGGAAGTCGTGCATTCCAGCAGCCGGAAAGTACCCGCCGCAAACTGATGGATCTTATTCATATTCACGTGGGTCTGGATGAGATAGTGCATCCTGATGGAAGGGTTTTGGTATTCCAGGTTCCTTGCCATCCGGTCGGTATGGCCATCAAATACAAGGGAATATACTGGTCCCGCGAAGCGGATAGCCTGGTTCCCATGTCCGAGGAAAAACTGCGAAGCATTCTCATGGAGGCCGGGCACGATTTTTCATCAGACATCTGTCCTGGAGCTACGTTATCTGATCTGGACACTGCTGCAATCGAAGACTTCCGTCGCCGATGGATAAACAAATCAGGGAACAAGGGGTTGGCAAACATTTCCATGGAGCAGCTTCTTCGCGATGCGGAGTTGTTGAGTGATCAGGGCATCACCTTTGCCGCGCTGGTGCTGATGGGCACCAGACACGCACTGACCCGATATCTCGCGCAGGCTGAGGTAATCTTCGAATACCGATCCTCGGATGCTTCCGGTCCTGCCCAGAAACGCGTGGAATATCGCGAAGGTTTTTTCGCTTACTATGAGAAACTCTGGGATACGATCAACCTGCGCAATGATGTACAGCATTACCAGGATGGTTTGTTTGTTCTGGACATCCCGACCTTTGACGAGCGGTCGGTGCGAGAAGCGATCCTTAATGCCATCAGCCATAGAGACTACCAGTTCAGCGGAAGTATTTTCATCCGGCAATTCCCACGCAGACTGACCCTGGAAAGCCCCGGTGGATTTCCCATGGGAATCACCGTTGAGAACATCCTGGAACGGCAGTTGCCGAGGAACCGGCGTATCGCGGAAGCCTTTGCCCGGTGCGGTCTGGTGGAGCGTTCCGGTCAGGGTATGAATCTGATGTTCGAACACAGTATCCAGCACGGGAAGCACAAACCAAGTTTTGCGGGAACCGATGCATACAACGTCGTCTTGACACTCGACGGCCAGGTCAACGAGCCACATTTTGTACAGTTCCTTGAGAAGGTCGGGCGAGAAAAGACAGCATTATTCAGCACAGAGGATTTTTTTATTCTGGATTACGTGCACAATGGCAAGGACGTGCCCGAACAACTTTATCCACGATTGCGCAATCTTCTGGAGCTTGGTGTCCTCGAGAGTATCGGCAAGGGCAGAGGGACCCGGTATCTGCTATCGAGACAGTATTTTTCGATTGCAGGAAAGAAAGGCAGCTATACACGCAAGAAAGGATTGGACCGGCAAACAAACAAAGCGCTTCTATTGCAACACATTCAGGAAAGTGCCGATTCCGGGACGACATTGTCAGAACTCAAGCAGGTGTTGCCTGCCCTGAGTCACAATTACGTGCAGTGGATGATGAGAGAGCTAAAGGATGAAGGCAAAGTCCGAGTTACCGGCAGAGGATCCGGTGCACGGTGGTTCCCTGTTGACGATAGCGAGTGAGTTGCGAGTTAGTTACGAGAACTCGCCACTCGCACGTAATTACACACGCAATTCTCATCCTGGTCCAGCAGACTAAATTATTATTTCACTGATAGTTATATGGTTGTCATGGTTGGGATGCAATTAAGAGTACATGCAATTCACGCGGAATACACGCAACTATCGTGAGGAGAAATAGATTGGCACAGAAGTCAGGCATTGAATGGACAGAATCCACATGGAACCCGGTCACAGGCTGTGACAAGATCAGTCCCGGCTGTGCAAACTGCTATGCCGAACGCATGGCAAAGCGACTGCAAGCCATGGGGCAGCCCAACTATACCGATGGATTCAAAGTGACAATGCACGAGCATGTCCTGGAGACACCATTGACATGGAAGAAGCCGCAGATGGTGTTCGTGAATTCCATGAGTGACCTCTTTCACCGGGATGTGCCTCTCGAATTCATACAGAAGGTGTTCAGCGTCATGCGACGGGCTTCATGGCATACCTTCCAGGTTCTCACTAAACGCGCCGAGACGCTCTCTGAGCTTGCCATTAACCTGGAGTGGCCTGATAATGTCTGGATGGGTGTCAGCGTGGAGACAGCAGAATATCTGCATCGTCTGGATCACCTTCGGACAGTCCATGCAAAGGTCAGATTCATCTCATTCGAGCCGCTCCTCGGGCCTGTCGGTTGGTTCGATCTCTCTGGAATCGACTGGTGCATCGTAGGCGGTGAATCGGGACCCGGTGCGCGTCCTATGAGCAAAGCCTGGGTAACCGAAATCCGGGATCAATGCCAGGCAGCCGGTGTGCCGTTCTTCTTCAAGCAGTGGGGTGGCACCAACAAGAAGAAAACCGGTCGCCAGCTTGAGAATCGTATGTGGAGTGAACTTCCATATCATAGCGCATCCCATTCATTAAGGGAATCAATCAAGAAAGACATCATGCATCGACAGTGCATAACAGTATCAAGCATGGTAAATAGCCATGAAGGCCAAGATAAAATATGAGACCAATATTCAGATTTCTGCTCTCACTGATATGGTTTTTCCTGGCTACGGTTTTCCTTATCAACATCCTCGTGTCATTCATAATTATCGACATGGGCGAAGGGATCTTCTCGCTACTTTTCTGTGCGTTTCCATTTGTTCTATTTCTCATGTTAGGGATCGTTGCTCTGAAGCAATATCTGAGATTGAAGCAGGAATTACCAGCTGGATAATCCTCTGATGATCATCACATCAGAATTTGGGGCTAATTTGGGGCCACGGTCCACCCAAACAGGGCTGGAATAGCCCCAAAATCAGTATTTTGGTCCCAAGGATGGATCTGCTGCCTGATAGTTGTTTATTATCAATAGAATAAATTGGGTTTCTCGCCCCTGTTTGGGTGCCATAACTTTAACTCTCATGCCGGTAACACGGGTATTAATTTTGAAAAGACGAAAAGAGGAATGCACGAAAAGACGAGCTTGCCTTCAGGTGTGAACAGTACATGGGTAACACTTTTCCCTCAGTACATAGGTAATATCAACCTTGTCGAAGATAATGAGATGAGAAACAGTTTTTACTTACGTAGATTATTTTCGCTGATCATTGCACTATTTTCGATAATATCTACTCGCTGTCAAATCCTGGTTTTTCAATCAGACCGATTGGCGTTGAGGCCATGCAGAAATGTGACAGTGCGTATAGCCTCTAATACGATGCTCGATGAGAGTCGATTTCTTGGGTGAGCAGGTGAAAAAGATTTCCTGGCCGTCAATATATCCACGTAGTTTTATTGTTTGTTGCGCATGAGAAAAACACCAAGGCAGAGCACCAGGACACTGATTCCTATGGGTCCGGCAACCGGGACGTCAGGGACAGGGTTGTTGATGTTCACGACAACGCTGGTCACGCTAGAATCCAACGGATCCCCTGATCCATTCTGAACGTCGGATTCTGTGCTCACAGCTATTGTCATGGTCCCGACTCCAGTAACTCCTTCGATGTCGACCGGAAAATTCTGTCCGCCACCCAAGTACGTTACGATGGTGTGAGTTACTGTCCCGGTCTCTGTGATGACAAGATCAGACTCATCATTGAAGTTATAAGCTACCTCGTCGAAGGAAACCATGAAGCTGATGGTGCTTTCACTGGTGGGGTTATCACCCCAGTATTGAATCTGGTAGCAACTGAAAGGATTTCGATCACCGGCCAGCGCTACCGATCCGAGCAGGACCAATAGCAGTATGCTTCTAGGAAGAATTCGTCTGTCAATTGTCTTGATCATGAAAAACCTCTCCTGTTAAAAGTTCCAGAATAGCGGCCTGGTATGATCTTTTCATGCAATTATAATCAGGTGCACTATTTTTCTTTGAAGCCGCATAAACAAATTAATTTTAGCTTACGTGTGGCATTAACGTCAAAGATGTCGAAACCACTATTGCACGAGCCCGCACATGATGAATGTGCAGGACATGAGTTTAAATGATGACTGGATTTCAGAAAATCTGGAATGGTCCATTTGATTTCGATATAGAGAGTTTTTCGGATTCGCAGAAGTTAAAAATAATACAGTTGGATAGGATGAAAAGCTCTGATTACTCAGATTTTGAAACAGTAAATCCCCTAATGACCCAAAAGTATGTTTATGGGATTAGTTCAAAACCCTTAATATATCGCAGACTCCAGAAAATTTGCCTGCTTAAAAAAACTTATTGTATAATTTAAGAATAACATTTAGGAGGGAAAAATCATGAAAGCTAATCATTTTTATCGGATGTTATTTTGCTTCATCACGGTGTTCATTTCTATTTCACCTTCGGTGATATTCGCTGCATCGGACACTATAACTTATCAGGGCACAATTGCAGATCCAAGCGGAGATCCTATCGCTGACAGCACCTATCCGATGGAATTCTCGATATGGGATGCCTCCTCTGCGGGCGGAGAGCTTTGGACGGAAACCGGGCACACTGTCTCTGTTGTAAAAGGAGCTTTTGCGGTTGAACTAGGTTTGACCACGCCAATTGGTTCTATATTTGATAGCGGGGCTTCACGCTGGTTAGAAATCGCCGCGGATTTGGGTGCAGGAATGCAGACATTTTCACCGCGTGTTCCCTTGACAAGCGTTCCTTGGGCTCTTAAAACCGACTATGCAGCAATTGCAGATGATGCAGACACGTTGGACGGTTTTCATAGCTCTGCATTTGTCCCAAAGCACACCGGCGCTATCTATCGCTGGGCGACTTTCAGCACATATCATAACGGGTATGGATGGTTATTGGGTAATGATTCTGCAATGTTCGGGGGAGTTCATCCTTCCAACTGGACGGATGCTAATTACCGGGCCTATCAGATGAGTCCTGATAAGGAAGTGTTGCGCACAATATTCACCAGGAAAGGTTATGCCGGCATGAATGCCACCGTGATGGCTGATGTATTCCATGATTACTCATCCACCAACGGCCGTGTTGTAATGGTGCTGTTTCGAATCAAAAATATGACCGAAAATTCCATCTCCTGGACCCCGCAATTCAAATATACATGCTATGGTAGTTTTAACGAATTTGCTAGTGCAACGTTGAATGGCGCTGATTCCTGGTATGATGGAGGCAACTGCTACAACTGCTCTGCAAGCCTGCCGCTCGATATCCCTGCCAGTCGGACCAGCACCGTGATTTTCGTGGCCACGTCGGGTCCAACAGGTAGCACAGGAACTAGTATATCTATTCGTTCTTTAGTGCTGGCTTTCACTTCAAACAGCCTTCTGTTACCGCCCGGGCTGGAATATGTCGATGATCTGGACACGGCAACCGGTGGCTGGGAACAGTGAGTGACGGGGTCATGAATATCAAATTTTCTGGAGATAGCGCTATCATGCTTGGCTCTGATCAATCCGGTATCGTCTCGTTCCGTGCAAGCCGTCATCTGAAATTGTTCGTGTGGATCATTTACTTGTTGAGTATATTTTTTTACCCCCTATCTATCACCAACGCACATAATCTCCAAGATCCGAATGGAAACACGATTTCCCAGGATGCAATAACGAGTGGTGGTGCTGTTATAATGCAGGGCGGCTTTACGATGGATGGCGCTGTGGGTTTAACTGCTGGCGACTCTTCCTGGTTGTCCGGCTCGCAACTGTTTCATGGTTTTCCCGGACCGTTATTCGTAACATCAACACCCACTGAAACGCCAACAGAAACACCTACCAATACACCGACTTCAACACCAACAGCGACACAGACTGAGACACCAACAGCGACACAGACTGAGACACCAACAGCGACGACTACATTTACGCCGACCGAGACACCAACATCCATGACAACTGAAACACCAACAGAGATGCCAACAGAAACATCAGTACCCGGAACACCGACACCGTCGCCAACATTGGGACCCATTCCGACAACCGGACCAATTGGTCTTAGTTTCTTGATCATCATGTTGAGTGGTATTTTGGGATTCAGCGTGATTCGACGAAAGAATTAATTATTTGATATTAAACAGTTTATTCCAATAATAAACAGATAATTCTTAATTTGTACTATTCAGACTTCACTGACAATGGTTTTTGCTTAATGCGTAATCGTTGCACCTATCGATGGCAGGAAGGCATCTTGATGTATCTCGGAGTCGGGCACAATGGAAAGACGAAGTTAATAGAAAAGTGGGATTAGAACATCCTACCGGATCGGCGGTGCAATGGACCGGGAACGTGAATCAAAACCGACAGAAATCATTTTTTCTTTTGACCTGACAGGAAAAAAACATCTACTTTTCTCCGGTTTTGCCTGTCAATTGAATCACGATTTCAGCTTCCGGGTCGTAATCCGCAAAAAAAATATTTAAGCATCTTATCCGATTTTCATCTGTTTTGGATTCATTCAGCAAATTCAGAATATCACCGGTTTTTATGCGAATGGTGAAGCGTTTCATTTCCTTCGATTTTGTCATGACGCCGGAACAATTCAGCGCCCCACGAAGTCGGGGTCAGCCGAGTCTGCGTGTCCGCCGTAGATTTATCGGAGGAGGATAGACCGCCCCGGGCTTTGGCAAGGTCAGACAACGCGCGATTTTAATGCTTCGGCAGGCTCAGCACAGGCTCTTCAGCAATTCAGTGCAGGGTTAGATTATCGCAGGGTTATCTGGCCGTGTCAGTATGTAAGAGAGGGCGCGTGGTGCTGCGAGTTATTGGGAGTATTCAAATTATTCCAAAGGAACCGAACACAACCATTGGTGCGCCCGACGAATTTCCACGCCGTTGGGGAAGGTTTTTTCCCGATTCAACTCCCTGACAAGTTGAATCATTTTGACACCCGGCAGATAGCTTCTAAAAACTTCAAAATTATGACTCAGGTTGGCATCCTTCCATTTCACCTCAATCATCAACCTGGGTCGATCCCCGGATGCGATGAAAAAATCGATTTCCTGACCTTCCTTGTTCTTCAGGAAATGCAACTTCCAGTCTTCGCCGAAAGCATCTTCTCGATAATGGATTTCTTTCAGCAACGCGCACGCGACAGTATTTTCAAGTTTTATCCCAGGATCGCCCATCACCTGACCAGTATCATAGAAATAATATTTCGGCGCTTTTTGAAGAGCCCTGGCAATATTCCGATGATATGGTGTCACCTTGAAAACCACAAACATATTCTCGAGAATCGCCAGCCAGCGTTTAACAGTTTTATCGGAACATTGAAGATCTCTCGAAAGGGAGCTGTAAGAAATGGGACTGCCAACCCTGTTCCGAAGCAGTTCGATCAGAACTTCCATCTGAGTGATTTGCCGCACATTTTCAAGATCCAGCAGATCCTGCCTCAAAATGATGTCCAGATGGGATTTTTTCCATCGCTTGTAGAACCGGGGAGTTCCCTCCAGAAACGGCTCTGGAAATCCGCTACACTCCAGCAGAACATCCAGATCATTTTCCGCATTGGATGGTCCCCGCATTTTGCAGATCTCCTTCAGGTCGAACGGATGTAAACGGAACTGGAAAAATCGGCCGGCCATTGAATCGCCCATTCTTCTATACAGATCCAGCTGGGCGCTGCCTGTGACTAGAATGGCGGGAGGAACTCCTTCGGTATCGTACACACCCTTGAGCCATGATTTCCAGTTTTTCATTTTGTGGAGTTCATCGAAGATAATGAGATCCCGGCTGCGGTCCCATGACTTTTCATGGATACCAGACCTGTGGTCCAGGCTGTCATAATTGAAATAATCGTAAGACTCAGAAATCATTCTGGCAAGCGTTGTCTTACCACTCTGTCGAGGTCCTGTCAGCAGGACAATCTTTAGTTTCAGGTCATCGGAAATATTTTTTTCCAGATAACGTTTCATTTTGACCATTCTGATATATATTCCGGAAAAGTCAAGACTTTTTCGGAAATGATTCCGAAATGGTCAAGAGAAGACATCTTTACCGGGCATATTGCTCGCGGCGCCGTCTTGTGGCTGGGTTCCAATCGAGATTCCCCCCCACTGGCCTGGACAATTTCTTTGGGTAATACTAAATCAAATCGCCATTGACGAATTAAAAAAGAGAGACATAGGGTTTGCTTTGCGTCTCGATTTCGAGCATGATGAATTGTTTCATAAAAGCCCCAAAAAATACAGTCGATACTGGTCTTTGATCTCAACAAGACGTCTTAATCCGGTGAAGTATAGACTATCTTTTGCTCATTCTTCAATTTGTAACTCCAAAAAAGTGGTGTATAATGTGTAAACAGGAGGTGTTTATGCGCACAAATATCGTGATTGACGACAGATTAATGAAAGAAGCCATGCGGATGTTGAACATTCACACGAAAAAAGAGGTGGTTGATGTGGCTTTAAGGCGGCTAATCCAGCATGAAAAGCGTCGGGAAATCAGCCGATTGAAGGGAAAAGTCGATTGGGATAGTGAGTATGACTACAAAGCATTGCGACGTTGATCTTAGCAGGAAAATCATCGTTGATACGTCGGTTTGGATCGATTATTTTCTGGATCGGCAGACACCTCAAGCCTTGTGTTTATCATATCTTGTTGATAATGATGCAGACATACTGATTCCAGATCTGATTTTATGCGAAATTCTGCAAGGATGCAGAACTAAAAGGGAGATTTCCCGTGTCGATTCCATCTTATCAAATTTTGAGATCGTAACCATCGGTGGTGCTGATCTCGCAAGAATTTCAGCAGGCAATTACAGACACTTACGCAATCGTGGAATAACCGTTAGAAGCACAATAGATTGCCTGATCGCGACGTATACTATCGAGATGGGTTGTGTATTGCTCCATAACGACAGGGATTATAGTGTTTTCGAGGAATTCCTCGAGCTTCAGATACTGGCATGAATTGAGAAACCGAACTTTCGGTGAGTATGCCGATGGTTCCCAGAAGTTTCAAATAATACAATTGAAATTTTACTCTTCAAGCTGTCTTCTTAACCATGCAGGATCTCGCCGACAGTCCAAAATAGCATAAATCCTGATCACATTGTTCTCAATTCTGTAATAAACCGCAAATGGAAACCGCCTTGATAAAAGTCGATAAAATTTTTTAAAATGAACACTATGAATGCCGGCAAACAGTTTTAGTGATTCAATATCTGAATAGAGACTATCAAGAAAATACATGCCTAAGCCCTTATCCTGGGCTTCGTAGAAATAATAGCCATCAATCAAGTCATCTTCAGCCGCATCCAGAATTTGAATTTTCATTCCAAAAATGCCCTGATGGCCTTTTTACGTTCACCCCAATCACGAAAATGTCCTTTGCCATCCAACACCATTTTTTCCCTTTTTTCCAGAATTGTTTTGTGCCAAGGAGGTGACTCAATAGATGAAACATTGCGGCAGATATCATCCCAAAGAAGCTCCATTGCTTTTATTTTTTCATTGGATGTCATCGAACTAATATCCAGACTCATTTTTGATCCTCCCATCGCTGTTCTCCAGCTACTTATAAGTTTACCACTTTCGGGACGTCTGTAAAAGACTCTCATCGAATATCAAGACTAACAATCACCTTAATTAAATCGATATGAGATTGGCTTCGCAGATGTGCAAAATAATACAGTTGGATAGGATGAATCCCTCATCATCGTGCTCAGTGCATCGAAGCGAAGCGCAGCGAACGGTAATCGTAATCGAAAAGAACCTTCATGCTGCAATGATTCGATTACGAGCACGATTACGAGCACGCGCACGACTGGTTTTCGAAAAAAAATGGTTTGGATAAGTTAAAAATAATACAAACAGACAGACGGGAAAATCCGTATCCGGCGGATTCTCGGTATCGCGCATGACAGCGTTGCCGGACAGGCTTCCGGCGGTGGAACCTGGGACCCTCGTCACACAAGAAACTGCAACCCGCACCCGGTAAATTCTGGACATCATTCACTGTGAAAAAATTCCTTATCAGAAGAATTACACCGACTTACTTCTTGACAGAACGGCTGAAAAGATGTAAATTCTTTTACAGAAACAACATTTTCTGAAAGGGAATTCCGGTTTTGAGCTGTCGAATCGGAAGGCAAAGGCGTTTTTTTCACTATTTTTCCCTGGCCGCCGTATGGGTGAGTTTGTGGGGTGTTGGTATTGCCAACGCCAGTACGGACATCGACCGCGCCCTGGATTATCTGGTATCGTGCCAGACTGAGAGCGGATCGTGGCGGTCGGGTAATGCGGCGCTGCCCAGCGAATCGATAGTAACGTCCCGCGTTCTGGAATCGCTTGCAGCCTGGGA
>JAFGJC010000518.1 GCA_016929305.1 candidate division CSSED10-310 bacterium
GAAAAGTCTATTTGCCGCTCCCTCGTGACTTAGGAGCCAGTAAAGAAGATATCAAGAACAAAGATATTAGAGAAGCAATCCCAGCTTATCCATTAGGGCTTTGCCACAAGATCGTTACCAATTCTCCACTTTCGTCCGCACTAATTCATCAACCTCAAGATACTCAAGCCCGCGATATGGTTGTTGAATATCCCTCTGAAGGTGCATTTATTCATCATCGTCATTTTAAACGATATTTGGAGGGTGAACAAAATCAACTACAACTCCATAGGCTGAAGAAATTCGTTGAGAGCGAGCCGAAAATTGGGATTGCTCGTAATGCTGAAACCATGGCTACCGAAGAAGGACATCTCTATCGGATCAATATGCTTCGTTTGAAAATAGGGGATAAAACAGAAGAGGGTTTTTCTTTGCTGGTTGAGGCACAAGGCATCGAGTTTACCAATTCTCAAGGGGTATCTAAATTGGGAGGCGAGAATAAACTATTTTCTTATAAAATTTCGGAGGAGCGAGGGATTCTTGAATATGATGAGGATGAAAAACAAGAATTAATTACAGGGATTCGTAAGGCCGATAATACGTTCAAATTATACTTTGCCATGCCAACAATTTGGGAGTCATCAACAGCTATTGAAAAAACTGGTTGGCGAGCAGCCTGGATGAATTTAGGTGGTGAACAGCAAAGTTTTATTGATCAAGTAACTGGAAAAACCTTGACCTGTCAACTGCTGACAGCGGCTGTCGGTAATTATCAAAATGTGGGTGGATGGGAAATAGTGTATCATCGTCCGAAACGAATGTATCGGGCTGTTCCTGCTGGCTCAGTCTATTATCTAAAGCTTGTATCAGGACAACCTGAAGATGTCATCGAACTGTTTCATAATAAGAATCTCTCTGACTGTCGAGCGCAAGAAGGTTTTGGTTTAGCCTATGTTGGGGCGGTAAGTTGTTGACTTTATTAAAAGAGGAAAATTATGAAAAAGGTGATTACGCCAGTAGGTTTATCTGTTTTTACGAATTTTTTTGAGAAATATCCGCGCAGTACTTTAAGAGATGACTTCAGAGAATTTGAGAGTGTGCGAGAGTATCCGGCCAGTAAATATAAAAGATATAAAACCGATCTATCAGAACTCCAAAAAGCCGTACTTGAATTTACGCTCACGAACGAAGATGCAGCGGCTGAAATCACCAGCCTTTTAAAAATTCGAGAGCAATTTTCTGATGATGAATCGCTTGATGTGTATTTGCTCGCTACGGACTCCATATTATCGCCGCTATCTGCCGAAATTATCAAAGCACGTTTTGATAAGATCTCAGATTTAGGAATCTCAGTTCGCTTTGAGTTTGATTATGATGTCATGAAAGGCTTAAATGCTGAATCAAAAGAGGATTTTCAGAACGAGGGACTACAGAATTTCATCAACCGTTTTCATGAGATTGCTGCGAACAACTACACAAATGTCATTCTTAACATTACTGGTGGGTATAAAGGGTTAATTCCATATTTATCAATTATAGGGCAGATCGAATATATCCCCCTTATGTATATTTTCGAGAATTCAACAGAATTGATTGAAATCCCTCGTTTACCTGTAGATTTTGATTTTTCTATAATCGAAGACAATTATATCGCATTTGAGAACTTCCGAAAAAGCCCACAAAATTGGCCATCGCCCGAAGAATTCAAAAAAGATCTCGATACGGACATCAAAGAGGCCGAAGAAGAATTCAAGCGGTTACTGGATGAATACCAACTTATTAAAGTGATTGATGGCAAAGTGCATTTGACAACATTAGGGTGGATGCTGCGAGATAAATATGATCAACTGATTGCACCTGATCCGGAAAATCGTCTGGATCGCGACAAGCTTATTGCTAAACTTATAGAACTCAAAGTATATGAATATTATGCTGTTGAACTAGGCAAAACTGCTACAGTAAAACTTGGCGAGTCAGTCGGACAACCCGAATTTGATATTGATGTGTACATTGAAGAGATCGGCGGAACAATCAATGCCATTGAAATCAAAGCGGGTAATAATCCGCCAATCTTGATGCGTGAACATGATTCACACAAAAAGAAAAAGGAGACCATTGAACATAAGATAATCAAAGGTGGTTTTGATCATCTTAGACAGACCAGAAGGGAAGCCCAATTAAACTTTATGGTAGTATTATACCATCACAAAGACATTCATCCACGGAATAGAGAGAATATCGAACAACTTCATCAAAAATATCCAGAACAAACAAAAAATTTAGGTTGGTATTGGTTACGCTTACCTCCTAAATATAAAGTAAATGTTAATTGGGAAGTGAAAAATCATCTCGTATATCTTTATGGAAAACAACTCAGCATAGGAGGGAAATATGTTTAAAGAAGCCAAAATGTTAGCATTAATTGTCGAAACGCCGCTTCATGTGGGTAGCGGCAACGATTTAGGAATTGTCGATTTGCCAATTCAACGAGAAAAACACACAAATTTCCCCAAAATTGAGGCGTCGGGGTTAAAAGGCTGTTTGCGAGAAGCGTTTGAACACCTGAATCCGCCTGAATCATGTAGAAATTTAGCAGAGTTGTATCAGGAAAGATGGATTGCTCCCTTATTTGGCCCAGAAAAGGAAGGTGAATTGTATGCTGGAGCATTAGGCTTTACAGATGCTCGCCTGCTCCTATTTCCTGTGAAATCGTTGAAAGGTGTATTTGCCTGGATTACCTGTCCGATGGTATTGGAACGGTTGAAACGTGATCTTGAGATGGCGAACATCCCCTTCCCCGCATTTGATCCGGCAGCATTAGAGCAGACCGTTCCCGGAGTCAGTTTGTGCGTTAAAGACACGGTGGTGCTTGAAGAATATGCTTTTAAAGTCGATCGAAATGACGCCTGCAAGCAACTCGCTGAATGGTGTAGCGTGAACCTGATTCCAGAGCAACCTGCGTACCAGTTTTGGCAAACGAAATTGAAAACAGATCTGGTTGTATTGCGCAATAAGGATTTTCAGGATTTTGTCACCATGTCAACAGAAGTCATTGCGCGGACGCGTATCGAAAATTCAACGGGAACGGTTGCTGATGGGGCGTTATGGTATGAAGAATACTTGCCGACTGACACGCTACTTTATTCCCTGGTTTTGGCGACTTCTCTGCTTAACAGCGATTCCGAATTGCAAAATGTCTTTCCATCAGAACAGAAAATCATGGAATTCTTTATTAAGGGTTTGCCGCCTGTCATTCAAGTTGGTGGGAATGCGACAATCGGCAAAGGTTTGGTACGAACCAAAATCCTATAACCCATTATGTATAGGGAGGTCAACTATGGCTGAAAAGAGTATTATCAAAGATATCGAACAAAAACGATCTCAACAGGCATATCTATTTGTTGAGTCAGTTGTTAAACATGACCAATGGGATAAATATAAATCCGGCGTTCGAAAATTACCGTTCTATATCAAAACTAATGGACTTGGTCAGTCCCTGGCGTTTATCAAAAAACGAGATGATGGATGGGATATTCTCTATAAACAACTAAGCACGTGGCTGCAAACCGAAGATGTCAAACAACTTGTGCCAAAGGGGGAACTTGTTAAAGAAGTCATTAACATGAATTCTGAAACGTACCGGCAAGTCACAGTTGAAACGTTAGCCTTATTGAATTGGATGCGTCGATTTGTGGATGGTTTTGATACAAAATGACACCTTCACAAGGAGGAAAAGATCATGGACAAACAGGAGGAAAACTTTTTCCATCCCAAAGATACACGAGAAATCATAGAAAAAATTATAGCAGAAGGCAAGAACCAACCTTTGAGCGACAATATTGCGTTGTGGTTCACGCATTTTTTGAAAATTGAACCGAAAAAGAAAAAGAAGCAAGACTCTCAAAAAGATAAATTCATGTTTCCTAAACAATTTCCGGAAGTTAGCCAACTAATGATGAATGCACTGCATCAACGCCAGCAATCTGCGTTTGTAGCGTTAAGCCAGCGCCATGAACTCCGCAAAGTCAATGCGAAAATTGATTGGCGGATGGTCATCGGATTAGGCGGTGCACATGTGTTGGAAACCAGCATGACGCTCCATCATATCTACGGCATCCCATATATTCCCGGCAGCGCGGTCAAAGGCATTGTTCGTCACTACTTTGTCAGTGAAAAACTGCAATCGAAATGTCCAGAAGAAGACAATTTAAGTATTTTAGATGCAATCCTGGCATATCCTGAGATTCAAAAATTGAGAAAAGAGCAAAAATATGAAGATTTACAGATATGGTGTCAACGATATGGGAAGATCAAGCAGGAAACATTGCAAAAGGCATCGGCTGACTGGGATCTCCTCGATTTAGGTCAAACCATCTTTGGAACACAAGGCCAGGCGGGTGTCATCGTTTTTTGTGATGCCTTTCCGGTGGGGAATGTTAAATTTGCGATCGATGTTATGAACCCCCATTATCCCGACTATTATGACTCGCAAGGCAAGATGCCGCCGAATGACTGCCAAAATCCGAAACCGATTCCCTTTTTAACGCTTGAACAGACCGCATTCAATTTCTATTTATTGCTCAAACCGCGGGAAGGCATAGCGGTTAAAAAGGAAAGGCTGAGGTTCGCTGCGGAGTGGCTGCAAGCGGCGTTGCAGATGAA
>JAFGJC010000044.1 GCA_016929305.1 candidate division CSSED10-310 bacterium
AACTGTGATACCGTCGGCACCCGTTCCAATATTATTACCTCTAACGATGTTACCGTGGGATTCCTGTATGAGGATCCCGTTTCCGATCAAATCCGCAGTGACATTCACGGAGCCGGAAATCAGGTTGTCCGGTCCGATAATGTTTTCATAAGCCCCGGCTCCTATGGTAATTCCTCCGGATCCATTACCCAGGGCGTTGAGGCCGGTGATATCCGTACCAATAAAATTATACAGAATTTCATTGCGCGTCACATACGTTGCGTTCAACACCATCCCCCATTGATCATTCCCGGATATCAGATTCCTCCGTCCCTTTCCCCCGATCGTATTGTATCGTGCACCGGA
This sequence comes from candidate division CSSED10-310 bacterium, assembly GCA_016929305.1. GTDB lineage: Bacteria > CSSED10-310 > CSSED10-310 > CSSED10-310 > JAFGJC01 > JAFGJC01. Next base: position 346 of record JAFGJC010000044.1, read on the forward strand.
GGTAATCTCAATGCCGACCCGGTTCGGCAGGGCCGTCAGACCATCCGCGTCCGTACCGATATAATTTAATTCGATTCGATTGCCCGTGCATGCCGCGCTGATTAAAATAATACCGCTTTTCGTAAAACGGTTGATGACCAGCCCCTTGATGATATTACTGGCCGAGACTCCCCAGAATGCGTATTCAGTCGAATTGTTGCCGTTCAGTTCAATTTCCAGCCCGTCGGGATTGGTATCTCCCTGATTGCGCGCCTGGGTCGTGCCGTCGATAATCGTGCAGCTGTCGGGTTGAAGCTCCAGAGGTGTGGCAAGTGTGATTGTCCAGACTCCGGTGGCAGAGTTGTAATTGGCGTCACTTTTCGGAATATCGAATACGACTGAATCGGGTCCCGCGCCTTGCGCGGCATCCCGAATGGCCTGCCTCAAAGACCCTTCTCCGGAATTTCCTGTATTGATTACTGTGTACGTGTTTTCTGTTACCACAGGAGGCTCGTCAAGGGGTTCAAACTCAATAAAATCCACCGTATTGCTGTTCAAATTCGGAACAGCCAATATATTGTCCTGTTGATTGATGAAGATATCAGCAGGCCCATCAAAGCCATTGGAAATCTGTTCGGGCGCATCATTGAATGCGCTGTCATAGCGATAAATATTGTTATTCCCCCGGCATGCAACATAGACACGCCCGTCGCTGTCCTGTGCGAGTCCGTCCAGGTTGAAAAATGGCGTGCCGATGACCAGAGAAACAGAACTGTCCGTCAGGCCGACTGCGTTTATGGGTGAATTGTTCACATAATGACAGACTAACAAGCGATGATTCTGTCCGTCATACAATAGGCCCTGCGGCATGTTAAGACCGGTGACAAACTTCGAGACAGACAACGAAGATATTTTCACCTTATAGATGATTCCCTCCACAACATCCGAAATATAGAGGGTTTCAACTCCATCAGAAGTGATGTCCTGGAGAAGCCACATATCGGGAAGAGGAATTGTCAATATTTTTGCACCTGTCGACAGATTGAATCCGACGACACCTTCATCGCATGCCGCATAAAGCCTGTCGCCCAGTATATGTATTCCTCTGGCAACCTCCAGATCGCTGTTAAAAATGCTCTGAACTGAATCCGCTATCTGGATGATATTCCCGTCTTTCTTATTCGAAACCAGATATCGGTTCCGTACTGAATCGAAAACAACGCTCGCGGGTTCATTCAATAAATTAGACGTCCCCATGCTTATGAAATCCACGCTGTTGCTGTTCATGTTCGGAACGGCTAAGGTGTTTGCACTCTTGTTAAAATAGATATCCGCCGGACCCGAATGTCCGCTGGAAACCTGTTCCGGTGGACCACTGAACGCGTTGTCATACCGGTATACTGCATTGCTGCCCCATGAAGATATGTAGATACGCCCGTTACCGTCTTCCGCGATTCCGTCCAGATCGTCGAGTGTGGTAGACACGACTTGAGTGACGGCACCATTGGCAATAGAGACCGCACTGATCGGAGAATTGGATCTGAAGTAACAGACCAGGAGTCTGTTGTTTGATTGATCATAGAATATGCCGTTTGGCGAAGACAGACCCGTTACAAATGTCGCGGAGGTCCCCGACACGGGGTTCACCTTAAATATTTTCCCTGCCCCCGTATCCGTGACGTAAAGCATCGCGCTGTTGTCCGACGTGATATCATTTAAAAAATTCTTTCCAGAAACGGAGATTGTCTGCGTTTTGGTGTTAGTCGCCAGATTAAACCCGACGACGCCTGCGTTGCATGCGGCATACAGCGTCTCACCCAGTATATGCAATCCCCGGATGGATGCCTGATCACTGTTAAAAATGGATTGAACACCATCCTTCATTTGAATGATTTTCCCATTCCCCTTGTTGGAAATCAGATAGCGGTTCCTGGCAGCATCAAAAACAACGCTCTCGGGTTCATTTAAATAGTTCTGCGCATAGGACTGCAAGAACATGAAGAAAAAAGCGGTGATAGAGAGAATGGCGACGTGGCAATATCTTATTTTCATCACAATTTTCCTTTCAATAAAATTCATGCCTCTGGAAATGAAAGCAAGCGGTTTCATGCTCTTCATGCATGGGTTGAGTTGTTTTTAAAAAATAATTGCTATTTCAGGACAGTCATCCTAATTGTCATGACAGTATCATCCTGGATTAATCGACAAATGTAAATTCCCGAAGAGACAGGTTGGCGCGAATCAGTACAACCATCCCAGCGAACTTCATGCACACCACTCAGAAGACGATTATCAATAAGCGTGCGTACCAGACGACCGGTGATGTCCACAACTTCCAGACGAACCCGTTCTAACCTGGGCAGTGAAAATTTAATTGTTGTTAAAAGATTAAATGGATTCGGGTAATTGTTTTCCAAAGTCAATGATGTTGGCATGACAATGGGGGTTTCGATGCCGGAATTATTTCCCTCGGTAATATTAAGAATCTGGTTGACTGGCACGTCGATGAATATATCAATATTGCCGCTGGGCCAGCGGATAACAACCGAGTCCACCATTGTTCTTTGCTCGAAACCAAAGTGCTGGGTGAGGGGATTAAAGCAATTGATTCCGGTACCACCGTTCACCTCACGAATTTGGGAAAGAGTGTCGGAAACGCACTGGATCCGAGCACCGATGGCCGAACGATTGCTTTGCGTGCCGGTCAAATGAAACTCCAACCAGTTGTTTTGGTTGCCGGTTGCATTCTCATAGAGAAGGTCGAAACCGCCGCCCAGTGGGCCTGTGTACAGTTGCGTGGGACCAATAAGAACGTAAAGATCCAGATCACCATCGTTATCTATATCGCCGAAGGCTGCACCAACATGCGATTGTCCCTGATCACCCAATCCCATATCAAAACCAACTTCCACAAAGCCTGTTGTACCGTCATTGCGATACAAACGATTTTCCGAGGGTTTATCAAATTCGCCCTTCCACGAAGTAACGAAAAGATCAAGGTCTCCGTCGTTATCGTAATCCCCCCACACTGGAGTAGCTGAATCGTCCCAATCAGGTCCATCGGGTGTGTAGTCGTTTACATTCAGCTGGCGGGCGACATCTGGCCAAACACCATCACCATCGTTGCGATGGAGTCGATTGGGTGATGCATTTTCACAGATATATAGGTCTAAGCGACCATCATTATTGAAATCCCCCCAAGCAGCACCGGTGGAGTGGCGCCCTGCGATGCCAGCATTCGCACCATCGGTCGTTGTGATGTCTCCAATATTGACAAAATTCGTTCCATCATTGCGGTAAAGCAAATCAAGATCGCCGTCACCGCTGACAAAGAAATCCTGGTCATTGTCGTTATCAAAGTCAGCCCATACGAGTGCATAAAAAGTGCGACGGGGTGGGGTTTTCACTCCCATCTGTTCTGCGACGTTGACGAAACGTTTCCCGCCCTCGTTATGCCAGAGAAAATTACCCGCATCAGCTCCAAAGTTATAGTTATTACCAACCATCAGATCTACCCAGCCATCGTTGTCAAAGTCTGCCCAGGCACAGGCCATGGTGTTTTTTCTCGGCGGAAATACCATGCCCATTGCGTCAGTTACATCAACGAATGTTAAATTCCCGTCATTTCGATAAAGAATATCTTTGGGAGTAATCGATTGAGTCGTGGCGTAAGCATCAAGG
>JAFGJC010000519.1 GCA_016929305.1 candidate division CSSED10-310 bacterium
AACATGCTGTCCGGCCAGTGAAGCATCCGGGTTTCCATAAACCGGATTGACCGGCTGCCAAGATGCAGCATGTCACCCGTTTTAACCGCTTCCACAGGAAAATCCCAATGAAAATGCTGTTGCAGCGCTTTGACACCCATGGTGGAGGCGATAACTCGCTTCGGCCGAATTTCCGGAATAATTTCCGGAAGGCAGCCGGAATGATCCATTTCTGAATGATTGGAAACGATGATATCAATCTTTGAAGGATCGATAACCGATCGGATTCGGGTAAGAAGCTCCTCCTTGAATGCCTGCTTGACACCGTCGATTAAAATAATCGTATCATCAAGAATCAGATAGGCGTTATATGTCGTGCCACGGCTTGTTGAATATCCGTGAAATTCCCTGATTTTCCAATCGATCGCCCCTACCCAGAACACATTATCGGAAATCTTTACAGCTTGTAACGGTTCCGACATGATCATCTCCTTACAGCAAAACTCAACGGTTATCCTTGAATCTCCAGGTCAAACTCCGGCAAACCGAACCAGAAACCCATATCCGAAACGGCATCGATCTCAGCTTTTACGATCGCCAGATGTCCTTTTTCTATTTCAAGAAATCTGGAGAACATATTCCGGGCATCATCCGTCAGCGAATCAACCATTTTCTGATAAAAATCACTCGTTTCCGTTTCAACATGGAGCGCTCTTTCCAGAATACGAAGCTCGCTTTCCGGATCAGCGACATCTTTACGGGAAGAATCCAAATGAGATGTAATCCTCTCAACGCCCTTTCGGATAACCGTTTCCGACGGAACACGCGATGGAAGATCGCCTACCGTTAATTTTCCTGAGGTTGTCCATTCTTTCAGGCGTTCCTGAAGGTAAATGATATGCTGTTGTTCTTCTTTCGCAAGCATCTCCAAGACCTTACGGCCTTCAGGAGTTTTGACGGTTTTTGAGGCATCTGCATAAACGTCTCGCACCTTTTTCTCAAATGCTATAGCTGTAGTAATCGCACTTTTAACTTCCATAACAGATATTCACCCTTCAACAATTGCAGTTAATCGGCACTGCGGGATCCCAGTTCGCGATTCAACATGAACAATCCGCCTCTCTGGTCACCAATCAGTTTAAGCTGCTGAACGATAGCATTGACCGACGCCTCTTCCTCTACCTGCTCGTTGACAAACCACTGGAGAAATGCTGATGTGGCATGGTCTTTTTCCTTTACCGCCAGATCGACCAGCTTGTCGATCATCTGAGAGATTTTCTGCTCATGTTTATACGCGTCCTGCATCGCATCCAGCGTCGATTTCCATGACTTGGGCGGTTTTTCCAGCGCCTGCAGCTCCACATCACCCTCTCGTTCAAAAATGTAATGGTAAAATTTCATGGCATGGGAGATTTCTTCCTGAGCCTGAACACGCATCCAATTGGCAAAACCCGTGAGGTTTTCCGATTCAAAATATGCCGACATCGCCAGATATAAATAACTGGAATACAGCTCCTCTTTAATCTGACCGTTCAACGCCGAAATCATCTTTTTATTTGTCATTTTCCTGTCCTCCTGTCATTTAAAAAATGAAACACCTCAGTTGTCCGTTAATACAAATTCATCATATTCAATTTCAAAACGCAGTTTGTGTTTGGCTTCTTCCTGAGCCAGAACTTTGAAAATGGTACGAATGGCCGCATTGTCCGTGCTGGCCGCCAAATCCGTATACAGCCGAAACGCCGCTTTTTCTTTTTTCATGGCGACAATTAACGCATCCTGATAAGAAATATCGGGAGTTACTTCAACATCCACCATGTAGTCCGCCATATTTAACGAAAGTACTTCCTTTTGAGCCGGCACAAGAGATTTGTCCGCTTTAATGGATTCAAGTTTTGCCTTATGCCCCTTTTCTTCACCGGCAAATCCTTCAAACAGCTTACGCATCGCGGGGTTGTCCAATTTGCCGGCAAGTTCCGTGTAAAATTCATACGCTTCTATTTCGCGCTGAATCGCATAATCCAGAATGTCATCTACAGATTTAAAATTCATGACTTCCTCCTAAAAAATATTGCTAATAAACGTGCCTTTCACTCTATAAAGCTTTTTCATGTTTAGCAAGATTGTCTTTTTTGCCCCTGCATTTGGGACATATTCCAGTCAACTCAACATTAACACCTGTTACAACATAGTCATTTACATGATCAACCTCAACAAGTGAAAGATCATCCTCATCAATATCCTCCACGCGAAAACAACGCTCACAAATAATATGAAAATGAGGTTGCATCGACCCGTCAAAGCGCATCTGATTACCGGCAATGTGAAGCTTTCGAATCAAACCGTGCCTGGATAATAACTCAAGATTCCGATAGACGGTGCCGAGGCTTATCCTGGCAATTCTCTTCCGTACGAGCTGATAGATATCATCCGCTGTCGGATGTGATGTCATCTGACGAAGCTCTTCAAGAATGACCTCGCGCTGATGTGATTTTCTCGTTTGTTGCTTCATATATTCCGTCAGGTTCCTTATCGAAAATAATAACTATTACTATTAAGGCTTCGCGTCAAGAAAAAAATGTGAATCTGCCGAAGTCTTTAATCTCTTGACAGTTATTGTATAAAACTCTTTAATGTGCTGTGTTCTTAAAATCACTCATTACCACAAGGGGGTTTTCATGAAGCTAGCTCGTTTAATCCTTTGTTTTCTGCTTGTGCTCGGCACAACACTGCCGCCAGTGTTCGCTGCCAGGCCCACTATTGCTGTTCGTGATTTTACAATGGTCGGAAAAGCGGTGGCACTCGGCAACGGTTTTTCCATGTATGTCTGGGATGAAAAACAAACCAATCTGTTGACTTCTGATTTCATTACGCAACTGGTGCAGACTCGTAAATTCGATGTTGTTGAACGGGACCGGATGAATGAGATTATCAAAGAGCAGGATTTCAGTGATACCGAGTATGTCTCGACGGCAAATGCCATTAAGATGGGTCAGTTGCTGGGAGCGGACTATTTTATTTTTGGTCAGATAGAGCTGATTGAAGCGCAAAAAACCAGTAAACAGGTTCCGTACACCGACAAGGTCAGCGAATCGATCTTCGGTCGAATGGTCGTAAACATGCGCATTGTTGACACGAGGGGCGGCAAAGTCGTCGCCGCGAAGAAGATCAACTATACTGATTCCGGAAAGATGACGGGCAGTGAAGCGGAAACCGCAATGATGTTCATGGAAAAATTAAAGGAAAACACGGTAAAGAAACTTGTCAACGAGGTGGTTGAAGGTGTTTTCCCCATAAAAGTAGCCAGTATATCAGGAACGGATGTTGTTTTGAACCGCGGGGAAGGTGCAAGCTATTCTGCCGGTGATGTTCTTACCGTATATGAACAGGGAAAAGACATCAAAGATCCTGACACGGGAGAGTCTCTGGGTGCGGAAGAAATTGAGATCGGAAAGATCCAGGTCACCGAAATACTCCAGAAGCAAACCAAAGGAACACTCATTTCCGGTGACCCAAGCGCCATAAAAGTTGGAGCTATTTGCCGGTCTGATTCGGTAAAGCGTTATGATGACCGCCCGGAGAAACCGGAATCCCCGGGATCCAGCGCCAAACCGATTCAATGGTAGTTCTTTTAAATCAATAAAGGAAACGCGTGATGTTACCGTCGATATGTGCATATCTGCGAATCAGCTTCTCCTCACTGATGTTGCTTCTTCTGGCGGGTTGCGCAGCGACCAGCGTCTGGAAGCCCTATCCCGAAACCATCAACCCTCAGATAGAAAGTATCAAATCCAGTCAATTTCAGTATGCACTTCAAGATCTCGACCAGTATCGAACCAAGCAGGATAAAGTGCTTTACCTTGTTGAACGGGCACGGATCGCTCAGATTGCTGAAGATTATGAAACCAGCAGAAGTGATCTGGAAACGGTGATCGACATCATGAAGCAGCGGGAACAAGCGGCGGTTGTCAGCGGCCGCAAGGTGGGTGCGCAGGCCGCTTCACTGCTGACCAATGAAAATGCCATACCTTATGAGCTGGCGGGATTCGAGAAGATCATGGTCTACAACACTCAGGCACTCAACTTTCTGTTTCTCAGGCAGATTGAAGCGGCAGGCGTGGAAGTGCGCCGGGCAAACAGCGAGCAGAATGAAGCGTTGAGGCGTCATGAACAGGAAATCGAAGAAGCCCGGCAGGATGCCGAAGAAAAGAAACTGGACTTGTCCAAATACTCAGACAAGGTGGACGACGCCTACCATGTTATGGACGATATCGCCGGACGTGTGAAGAATTCCTTTCAGAACGCCTATACGTTTTACGTTTCAGGAATTATATATGAGTTGCTGGGCATGGACAACGATGCCTATATTGATTACAAGAAAGCCTTGGAAATTTATTCTGACAATACCTTTCTGCAAGCGGATGTTCTGAGATTGGCCAGCAAGCTGCACATGTCCAGCGATCTTCAGATATTCACTCAAAGGTTTGGCAAGCCTGACCGTTCCGGCAACTCGCCCGATAAGGGTGATCTTGTCATTCTCTTTGAAAACGGGTTTGTCCCCCAGAAACAGGAAATTAAAATCAGTTTACCCACGGAAAACGGCTGGATTGCCGTTGCTTTTCCCATATATGACATCAGCTGGTATGCACCGAAATCTGTCAAGGTTTATATTGATTCCAATTTCAAGGCGACCACGGAATTGATTTGCGATGTCCGTGCACTGGCCGTTAAATCACTCAAAGAAAAAGCGCCGGCGCTGGCGTTGCGGCAAGCGCTCCGGATTACCGCCAAAGCCGTGCTTCAGAAACAAGCCAGCGATAAAATGGGATTTCTGGGATGCATGGCAACATCGATCTATAATATCGCTTCGGAAAGTGCGGATCTGCGGGGATGGTACACGCTTCCGAATGATGCGCAAATTTTTCGAACGTCGATTCCGAGTGGAATGCATAATGTGCGGATTGTCGACGAGGGTACCGGGTACAGTAAAGATGTCGATGTTCAGATTAACTCCGGCAGAATGACAGTGATAAAAGTTGTCAGCGCTGGACCAAATATTTATACTTCAACCATAGTTTTCTAAGGCATTTTCGTGTATGATGTCATGCTAATTGGAGGTGATATATGATGAATGGAAAGATAACGTGTAACCGATTCCTTATTTTCAGTCTTGTATTATGTTTGAGTGTCTTAATGGTTCTGGCAACGGGATGTGTCCGGCGGACATCAGGTGTTCAGGGATCCGCTTCATCATCCGTCAGCCCATCTGGCCAGGTGGCTTACAGCAATTACGTCATTATCAACAACCAGGAATTGTCCCGGGGTATTCAGATTGTCGATTTAAAAAGCCGGTATGTCTATGACATGCTTCAGGCAAATGTCATCATCGTGAATAAATACAATAAAACCCTGAATATCCAGTACAAATTCTCATGGTTTGACGAAGCCGGAATGGAGATCGATGTGGACTCCAGCGCCTGGACACCGGTCATTCTGTATGGAAATGAAACGAAAACTCTTCAGGGTACTGCACCGAATCCCAGCGCTGTGGAGTTTAAAATTAATATCCGCAATCAATAAGGCTTGAAAGAGACCAGGGAGGATATCTGGATGAAACTGTTAACAATCTCTCTTTTTGTTTTTGTATCGGTGTGTGGTTTTTGGGGTTGTGCAACAACTCCTCAGGTGCAGTATGGCGATGCGACTGCAGTTGAAACCACAACCACGGATTTCGGTTCGACCGACCTGCAGATGATCGCAGAAAAAATGGTCGACTCGTTGCTGAGTTTCCCGCCAATCGTAGAACTCACGTCCAGCCGCAGACCCGTCGTATTCGTCGACAACGTCAAAAATAAAACCATGGATCACATCGACACCGAATCCATCACAGACACCATCAGCACGAAACTGCTTCGGTCAGGAAAATTCCGTTTTGTTGACATGACAAAGGTCGAAGCCGTTGCGGAACAGTATGAGTATCA
>JAFGJC010000520.1 GCA_016929305.1 candidate division CSSED10-310 bacterium
AGGATTGACGATACATTTTGATTTGTTTTTCATTGGAAGAGAGGGGCGTGTCTATCAGGAAGCGGCGAAATATCGTCAACAAAAACTTCAATATCTGGATATGAGAGAACAAGTTATTTTTGAGGTTCGAAGTGCGATCAGTGCGCTGGAAGATGCGGATGAATTTGTTAAAGCACAGGCAAGAACTGTGGATCAGGCAAATGAGGGATTGAGACTGGCAGAGGTTGGATACAAAGAAGGAACGCTGGATCAGGTTTCTGTATTAGAAGCAAGAACAGCTCTTAATCAAGCTCAACTGCTGTATTGGAACAGTCTCTACAATCATACGATCGCTCGAATTTCCTTGGAAAAGGCATTGGGCGAGTTGGATCCCAAATTACAAGAGAACACAACCGATGAAAACCAACTATCAAATTTAGAATAGGAATGCCAATATGTGGATTTCTGATCTTTCAATAAGACGTCCGGTCACGACCATCACAATAATGGGTGCAATATTAATCTTTGGATATATGGCTCTGACACGGATGGGAATGGATCTTATGCCGGACATAGAATTTCCGATTGTTACCGTTCAAACGGTTCTTGTCGGAGCCAGCCCTGAGGTTGTTGATCAGGATGTAACGGATGTGCTTGAAGAGGAGATTAACACGATCAGTGGCATTAGAACGTTGCAATCTCAAAGTTATGAGGGTTTTTCTCAGATTATTATTGAGTTTGAGTTGGATAAAGATGTTGATGTCGCATCGAATGAAGTGCGAGCAAAGGTAAATCTTGCGAAAGCCAATCTGCCTAATGATATTGAAGAGCCTATTGTCGATAAACTCGATTTTGGTTCCATGCCCATCATTTGGGTGTCTGTGTCCAGTACCGGCGACTATAAAACCTTATCGGAATATGCTGATAAAGTTGTCAAGGAGCAGCTTCAGTCGGTGTTAGGCGTCGGCGGAATTGAAGTCAGCGGTCTGCGTGAACGGGAAATCAGAGTATGGCTGGATCCTGAAAAACTTCAAGCTCATTCTCTGACCGCTCAAGATGTGGCATGGGCTATACAGAATAAACATATCGAACTTCCGGGCGGGCGAATCGAAACGCCGGAGAAAGAATTCACAATAAAAGTTGAGGGGGAATACGAAACCGTTGAAGCATTTAAGAATCTAGTTGTTCTGGAATCAAATGGTGCTGTTATCTATTTGAAAGATATCGCACGGATTGACGATTCTTTTGAAGATATGCGAAGCATTTCACGGTTTAACGGAATACCCACCATCGGTTTGGGAATACGGAAACAGTCAGGTGCCAACAATGTTGAAGTTGCAGAATCAATTCGGAAACGGCTGGAAAAGATTCAGCAGAATCTTCCTGAAAACATATCTTTGGATATTGCCTTTGATACTACAAAGTATATTAAGGAATCGATGCAGGGTGTCCAGACGGATATCTTTTTTGGTGTTCTGCTTACCGCCATTATTATGTTTCTGTTTCTGCGTAATTTTCGCATAACTTTTATCAGTATTATTACCATTCCTATCGCTTTGATCGGTGGTTTTATCGCAATGAATTCGATGGGTTTTACCATTAATAACTTGACAATGCTGGCAATGTCTTTGGCTGTAGGTCTTGTTATTGACGATACGGTTGTCGTTCTTGAGAACATATTTCGACACATCGAAAGAGGTGAGGAGCGAATGTCCGCCGCATCAACCGGAGCAACGGAAGTTACCCTTGCAGTTATTGCTTCAACGTCAACAATAGCTGCGGTATTCATTCCTGTTGCTTTTATGAAAGGTATCATCGGTAGATTCTTTTTCCAATTCGGTATGACGGTTGCACTCACAGTGATTATTTCTTCATTTGTCTCGTTGACGCTTACACCTTTTCTCTGTTCCCGATTGATCGTTATCAAGAAAAAGCATGGTGTGTTTTATTCAGCACTTGAACATTTTTTCACTGCCTTGGAACACCTTTATGTTTCAGTGCTTCATTGGGCTGTTCAGCATCGGTTCTCGGTAATTTTTCTGGCGATCGTGGCATTTATAGGTGGTATGTCTCTACTGCCATTTATTGGTTCGGAGTTCCTGACCAAAGCAGACGAAGGTCGTTTTGCTTTGAAGATAGAGTTGCCGGCCGGGACATCGATTGATGCTGCAAACACCAGGATTGCTGCGATTGAATCCCAGATCATGAAGATGGACAGTGTTGAAAATGTTTTCACGACAATAGGTTCAGCTGCCGGAAGCGAAGTAAATAAAAGCACGGTTATCATCAACCTACTTCCCAAATCGCAACGTACGCTGACACAGTTTGATGTGATGGATAAAGTCAGAGACAGGTTCAGTGATGACGATGATATGATCATATCGGTTGGTGAGGTTGATTCTTTTGGCGGAGGTAGAAGTGCGGACGTTCAATACGTTATTCAGGGCTCTTCGATCGAAGGATTGGCTCAAATCAGTAAATCAGTAATTGATGATATTTCGTTACGGGATGAATTTGTCGATGTTGATACAGATTTAAGGTTGAATAAACCGGATATAAAGGTTCATATTAATCGGAATTTAGCTGATGATCTCAGCGTTGATGTCCGGTCAATTTCAAGCGAAATTTATGCTCTCTTTGGCGGATTGGATGTCGCCAAATTTAAAGAAGGCGGTTACAGGTACAATATCAGGCTGAGGTCATTGCCGGAATTCAGAGACGATCCGATGGATCTGAACCGTATTGCCGTGCGAAATCGATCAGGTCTGCTTATCAAATCTCCGAATCTATTTGATTTTGAAGTGGGTCAGGGACCCAATGTTGTCAACAGGTACAACCGAAGATTATCGGTTTCATTGTTTGCCAACATCAAGGGAATCAGCTCAGGTGAGGGCATTACTGTTGTCGATAAGATTATTAAAGAGCACCTTCCGGATTCGACCGAGTGGAACGCACAGTTAAGCGGAATGAGTGAAGTGTTCATCGAATCATTTCAATACCTTCTGGAAGCTCTTTTTATAGCAATTCTGGTAATTTATATGGTTTTATCAATTCAGTTCGAGTCCTTCATTCATCCGTTTACGATTATGATTTCGCTGCCGTTAACAATGATAGGAGTTTACGGGGCACTATTGATCACTGGAAATACACTCAACATATTTTCATTTATCGGAATAATCATGCTTATGGGTCTTGTAACGAAAAATGCAATTCTGCTAGTCGATTTCGCTAATCAAGCCCGTGCTAGGGGTATGGATAAAGTAGCTGCCATTCAACAGGCAGGCCAACTTAGATTACGCCCCATATTAATGACAGCATCGTCGACAGTTATTGGCGTTCTACCGGTAGCGCTTGCTTTGAGTGAGGGAGGTGAAATGAGATCACCTATGGCGATATCAGTGATTGGTGGTATGACGACTTCAACCCTTTTAACCTTGATTATAATTCCCGTTGTTTATTTGCTCTTTGATGACATGTCTGAATGGTTTAAAAATACTTTGCGACGGTTATTCTCAAAATTTAAATCGACGGAGAATGTGTCGAAACAGGAGATGAATTCATGATCCGAAAAGTTGATACTATTTGTCTGATGACAATTTTGATTCTTATGATTTTCTCATTTTCTGCATGTAATCAATCCGGTGTTCCTAAAACAAGTGAAACCGCATCCGAAAAATCAAGACCTCATCCCGTAAGAACCGAAAAAGTACGCATTATGGATTTTGAGCCGAAGTTTCAGACAACAGGAACACTTGTTGCTCACCGCGAGGTGAACGTGCGAGCGCTGGTGAGTGGATCCATAGAAAAACTTCCTGTAGATATTGGAGCAAGGCTTGATGAGGGCTCTTTGCTTTTCCAGATTCGAATGGTTGATTATCAGTTAGCATTGGAGCAGGCGGAAGCAAATGTGGAGCAGGCAGGAGTTGTGTTAAAGGATAGGGAACGTGAATGGCGACGAATGGAAAATCTTTATAATGAGGGGTCGGCAACGGAGCAGATGCGTGATCAGGCTAAATCAGCATTCGAGCAGGCTGCTGCCGCTTTGAAGTTGGCTATTGCGTCAAAAAATGCAGCGCTTCAAGCACTTAAGGACTGCACTGTGACATCCCCTTATGGAGGTGTCGTAACGGCAAAATTTATTGATGTGGGTGAATTTGTCAGTCGTGGCGATCCTGTTCTTGAAATTCTGGATTTGAAGATATTGAATGCTGAAATTGAAATTCCGGAACGTTATGCTGGACAAATACATGAGGATCAGCCGGTAACGCTTAAGGTTATTACATTTGATGAACCTTTTGAAGGACTCGTAACTGCCGTCAACCCTAAAATTGATCCCGCTTCACGAACATTCCTTGTTAAGGTTTCAATACCTAACCAGGACAGGAAACTTCAGTCAGGTTTATTCTGCTCCGTTGATTTTTCACTTCCTGTTCAGAAAGATCAGATGGCGATTCCCAGACAGGCGATTGTCAGAGATGAAGGTAAATCAAAAGTCTGGGTAGTACAAAACGATCATGTGACATCAAAAATAATCCGTGAAGGACCGAATTTGAATGGTTTTGTCATGGTTTTGGATGGTTTGGATGAATCTGATGATGTTGTGGTAGAAGGTATTGGCGGACTTACTGAAGGACGGGAAGTTCGCCGGAATGCATAGCTAAAATGAACTCACTTCTCCTTTAATCGCTTTTATAATCGGTTTCAAAGGATTTGATGTAATGGTGAAATAGATCGTTGTTTCATGTTCCTTTTGAGTGTTTCGATCTACAAATTTCCATGTTGCTCTTACGGGTCCCCGCTGCAGATTGGGTAAATTGCCACCATGTAAAGTAAAGCTTCGTGTTATTACTCTCTCAAACATCTGCCGTAAGAGCGCAAGCACTTGATTTCTTGAGTAATTTCCATCCGGAAGACCGGCGGCCGGGATCGATAGATGTATCTTTCCACTGTCGGGCAAATAGGGTTTTAAATGTTCAGGATTACCCGTCCCAAACGATCGCTCAATTGACATACCCACTTGCCCATGAAAGGGTCCTTTGGCTTTGATGAGCGAACAGAAACCAATAGCCCATACTATCGTGAATATAAAAAAATTCCTATAACAAGCTAACTTACTGGGAAATTTCACCAAACTCCGTCACTCCAATCAATCTCAATGACCTATTATCAATTTTACTAATTCCGGAGAGAAAAGAAAGTGTTGTTCAAGAATAACCAACAATTATTTGAATTCCGTGCAGATTTTTGGATAATGGAGACAGATTCCGTTTGCTGTTGCAGTTTTGAATGAACGATAATAACGATATGTTTTATTACCAGGTTTTGGGACACCCCCGGGCTAAAACGGGATGTCCTCTTTTCGGTGGAGGCGGCATGTGGAAACCAAAGGTTTGATCAGTATAATCCATGACGATGCAGAGGATATCCAGTTCATTAAAGAAATGATCCAGGAAGAATTTTCGGAGTATGAAATCTTTTCGGTGAATGATGAAGGAAAATTTCAAGCCTTATTGTCACAACAAGGATGTCGATTGGTAATAACGGAATACAAACTTCACTGGTCAGATGGAATTAAAATATTGCAAATCATGAAGGAATCACAACCGGAATGCCCTGTCATTATGTTCACAAAATCTGGCAATGAAGA
>JAFGJC010000521.1 GCA_016929305.1 candidate division CSSED10-310 bacterium
GCTTTCCGTGCTGCGCAGAAATTCGCTGCACAGAAGCGCGTTTACCGGCTTTTGGGATCATATTTGATACATTCGGGTAAAGATCGTTCCAGAGGTGAAGACATACTTAATCAGCTTGATGAAACGTTGAAGTTTTGATAAAAAGACAGCGTTTATCTGACAATAGTGATTCCTTAGCAAAACATTTCTATTTTATTGCGAGGAAATGGGGTTTAGGTTAGAATACTAACAATGAAACCTTTAATAATGAGTGGTGGCCTGAAAATTGAATCCCTATATTATTTATAGCATCAGCGGCGTGATGGTCATTTTATCGGCTATCGGGGGATGGGTGTTCCGTCACAAAATTCTGAATAGACAACTGATTCAAACCCGCCGAAAACTTGAAAATCTGGAAGCAATCCAGATGAATTCTCAGCATGAAATCATGTCTTTAAGACAAAAATCCTTAGAAAACGAGGAGTTGTGCAGTAAACTTACTTCCGAACTTGAGGAGTATCGCTCGGAACCCATGCTGCTCAAAGATACCGATAATGCTTCCGGCATTGATGAAACGATGGAACCTCAGATCGAGAAACTCGAAAAGGAAATAAACGATCTGAAATCGGAAAAAACGACCAGTCAGAATCGAATTCAAACATTGACACGGCAACTGGAAGAAACGAAAGAAGAAAACCGGGAACTAAACAAGTCAATTGATCAACTGAAGAGGGAATCAGACGAATTACCCCTGAACGAATCGTTAGATCAAAATGAAAACATTAAAAAAGAGTTGAATATTCTTCGAGACAAGTATGACAGCGCGCAGGAGCGGATAGAGGAGTTAAATCAAAAGGTTGAGAAACTGGTTTCCGAAAACAGGCGGATCCTTCAGGAATCCCTCAATCTTAAGGACAGCAAACACCAATTAGAACAGGAGTTGACGAAAGTAACGGCATTGATTGCGAAGAAGGAGCAGCAAATCGAATCTTTATTAGTCAGCCAAGCCCCTCCTGAACAGAAAAAATCACCCCGCGCCATGCAGAGCACCGAGAAGTTCGCCGCAAAAAAGAAAAAATCGCAAAAAAAAGAAGATGTTTCCTCCACGGGGATCAGGCTTTTGGAAGCTTTTGCTGAGGAGCTTAAAAATCCCAAACCACCTTTTTCAATATCTGAGGATGAATAGTTTCGTATTCTATTCATTGATTGGAAACGCTTCTGGTTGAGCAACGGTGACGGTATCTGATTCTTTATTATCAACAGTTTTAACTCGCCGGAAAATGCTGGGAGCTCTTGCTGCAGCGTTATGCAATGCGAGTTGTACAAGAATTCCTTCGCGTTCCAATATCTTAATGGACTGTTTCTTTCTGTCTGTAGGATATGGCGACGCTATTCTGTTACAGAAAAATAACAGCCAGATACTTGTCGACGGGGGTTACCCGGTATTTACCTCAGCTGTCCTGAGCTTACTCAAACAAAGAAATATTCACCGTTTGGATGCTGTGATTCTGACGCACCCCCATCCGGATCATATCGGAGGTGTTTTTGGTGTTTTGGATTCTGGATTTTCTGTTGGTTGTGTGTATGGCATTTACCCTCTTGCACACCCAGACAATCCCATTGGATTTCAAGAAATTATTCATCGGCGGCATATCGAATATCGAGTGGTAGCCAAAGGCGATATCATTTCAGCAGGTAACGATTTGCATATGGAGGTGTTGCATCCGGATTTATTAGGAACCGATATGAATGAAAACTCAATGGTTCTAAAATGTCTTGAACCCAAGGATTTTTTGCTCCTGACCGCCGATATCGGTCTTTATACTCAGAAACATCTTTTGTCCGGAAACGTGCAGATACTGCGCAGCCGCATACTTAAAGCGCCCCACCATGGAGGAGAACTGTTCGACCCTTTTCTTCAGGCCGTAAATCCGGAGGCAGTCATTATTTCCACGGGAATAAACCCTTATGGTAACCCAGCAGAATCCACCGTGTCGTTATTGGAAAAACTCGAGCTTCAAGTTTACAGAACGGACAGATCGGGATCCATCCACGTGCGACTTTACGAAAACGGGGAACTCGGTATTACCACATCAAAGGTTCCCCGTGGAACATTATTCAGATATTGATTGCGAAACATCATTATTTCCCACTGAAGTTTGGCGTAAAAGATTTTGACAGATCTGATACCGAATGGTAGTCTCCCTCCCCAGAAACAACCATTATCCCCGGTCGAAATCGGTTTTATTCGGGCCGGGCAAAACAAAAGGGGATCTGACCTATGTATAATATCGGTTCTTACACGGAGAAACGAAAATCTTTTGATTGGTCCGTAGCAAAAAAGGAGCTGGGGTTAGAGAACAGTTCAACGTGGAATATTGGTGAATTATGTTCCGATAGAATCTGCAGGTTGGGAAACGGATCCAAGGTAGCCATGTATTGGGAAGGGCATGGTGGAAAAACAGCAGAGTTCACGTTTGACGATCTTCGTATCCACAGCAATGGATTCGCTCATCTTATACGTGAGAAGCTGGGAATTGACCCGGGAGAACGGATCTATATTTTCATGGATAAAATGCCGGAACTGTATTTTTCGTTTCTGGGTATACTCAAGGCAGGATGCATCGTAGCTCCATTATTCTCGGCATTTCAGGAAGATTCATTGTTCACACGGCTGTCCAACGGCGGCGCCACAGCCGTTGTTACCACTCCGAAATTTGTCAAGCGTATTCGAAAGATCTTGCCTAAATTACCTCATTTGAAACACGTTATCGTAACGAATGATCTGACGGGATATCAACCGAGGGAAGGAGAAATAACACACCAGATAGAGGATCTCCGGATTGAAACATTTGATGTTTTTCAGGCTTCTCCGGAAACGCCCTCCGTATTGCATTACACAAGCGGCACCACGGGCACGCCAAAAGGCGCTCAGCACGTACATGAATCGGTGCTTTCCCAGTATCTGACAACAAAGTGGATTTTAGATGTCAGGCCCGACGATATCTACTGGTGTACAGCCGATCCGGGATGGGTCACCGGTACTTCTTATGGTATTATTGGTCCCTGGTCTAACGGTGTGACACAAGTTGTCTTCGAAGCGGGATTCCGATCAAGAGCCTGGTATGAAATCCTTCAAAAATACGGTGTGACGGTCTGGTACTCCGCTCCAACAGCCATTCGAATGCTTATGCGCGATGGCGCGGATCTGGTGAAGGAGTTTGATTTGAACAAACTGCGTCATCTGTGTTCTGTGGGCGAACCTCTCAATGCAGAAGCCGTAATCTGGTCCGAAAAAGTATTCGGTAAACCGTTTCATGACACCTGGTGGCAAACGGAGACCGGAAGTATCATGATCGCAAATTACCCGGGAATAAAAATAAAGCCAGGTTCTATGGGGAAACCCTTTCCGGGTATCGAAGCGGCCGTGCTCAGTCCCAAAAACCATTCCGTTATGGGAACCGATGAAACCGGTCTGCTCGCTTTGAAACCCGGCTGGCCATCCATGTTCAGAACTTATTGGAAAAATCCCTTCGTCTACCAGGAGAAATTCAAAAACAATTTCTATTTGACCGGTGACAGAGCTCGAATAGATCAGGAAGGATATTTCTGGTTTGTGGGAAGAGATGATGACGTCATCAACACCGGTGGGCATCTTGTCAGCCCCTTTGAAATCGAATCCGCACTTCTGGAACATGAAGCGGTCGCAGAATCCGCTGCCATCGGAAAACCGGATGAAATTAACATGGAAGTCGTCAAGGCGTTTGTTGCCCTGAAACCGGGATTCGAACCCAGTGACGATTTGAGTTTATCCATAATGAACTTTATCCGGAAAAAATTATCCC
>JAFGJC010000522.1 GCA_016929305.1 candidate division CSSED10-310 bacterium
ATGTTGTCAGGATACTACCGATGTTTGAGTGCCGTTGATGCCTTGATATCTATCCGTTATTACCAGAATCCTTGGGAAACTTCATATTACGATCCTGATAATTTAGTAACGATGATTGAGATTGATGGTGGTTCTGGTGAATGGATCTATTTCGAAATATACTTCAAGGCTCCAGGAGGCTGGCCGTATGCTACCGTTCACTTCAGCTTGCTTCGATCCAATGATCCAGACAACTATGCATATGCATATTTCGACAATATCCGTCTGTTGGAATGGAAATCTTTAGATAACCCTGAACTGCCGGTAGTGTTTCCCAATCCAGGTGGCTGGGAATATGTAGCTCTTCAAACGCAATACGGACAGGCAAATGCAGCGATGCAAATCACCACCCGGGAGTATCTGTTTGATGACAGTGATGCTGATGGCCTCATAGATATTGTTGAAGATGCAAGGAATGACGGCATTTTTGTCA
The DNA here is from genome assembly GCA_016929305.1 of candidate division CSSED10-310 bacterium. Taxonomy (GTDB): domain Bacteria; phylum CSSED10-310; class CSSED10-310; order CSSED10-310; family JAFGJC01; genus JAFGJC01. Next base: position 473 of record JAFGJC010000522.1, read on the forward strand.
GGGGAGAAACGGATCCGAGCAGTGCGGATTCGGATTCGGATGGATTGTCTGATCTGGAGGAGTATATTTTTGGTGCAGATGGCTCAGTGACATGTGGATATCATACTGACAGTGACAATGATGGTTATGACGATTATTTTGAATATTCCGAGGGTACGGATCCCAATGATGATCTCTCACATCCTCTGGGTCCGACCGCAACACCTAGCCCCACACCCTATTTTACACCGACACCTCAGCCACCCACATTCACGCCGGAACCGACTGTCACCCCCACAATGACTTTTACACCCACAATGACCTTTACACCAACGGTCACCTTCACACCAACACCTACTTTTACCTGCACGCCAACGTTCACAGCAACGTCGACGCCCTCACCTACTTCCACAGAATCCCCGACAACAACAGCAACGTTTTCTCCAACACCCACTATTTACCCTACTGAACCCACAACCTCACCAACACCAACCGAAACCGATCTCCCTCTGTTTCTTTCCATTGATTTAAGTTCGGATATTTTTCGTGAAGACGATGTGTGCTTTGTCACTCTAAACATTACTAACCGAGGACATGGCGAGTTCATTGATCTGTATTTTCTATTGGAATATGCCGGGTCTTTCTGGTTTTTCCCTTCCTGGTGTGAACTGTCATCCGGTATTGATGCTCAAGCGATGCAGATACCGGCGGGTTATTCAGGTCAGGTGCCAATTATTGGCGAATTTGTGATGCCGCCCTGCCCTCCCGCCGGACCATTCATATTTTATAGTCTTGCATTTAGATATTCATCACTGAATCCAGAAGATATTCTCTCAAATTTAGCTGTTGCTCAGTTTTATACGGGATATTAAACCCGTTGGGTTAGCATTTCGATATCATAATCAAAAGAAAAAAGATCCTGATTTTGCGCCTGGACGAACTCCCAATAAATCGCTAATATTGTTGCGATGATTGCAGGACTCAAACATATTAAATGTATTTTACTGTTAAGCTGTTCGATGATATCGATTTGCTTGGTTACGCCACAAGCATCGGCCGACAGTAAACCGAAATTGAAGCATCTGAACTGGATACAAATGGACGATGGATTTCGCATCACAGCAGAACTAACAGACAGTTTCAACAGGGAGATTGAAGATCGAATTCATTCGGGTATTCCGACCACATTCACATTCTATTTATATTTTAAGCGAATGCGCTGGTATTGGGACAATAAAGTGCTGGCTAAAATTGTCTACCAGCATAGTGTCACATACGATACTTTAAGAAAGAAATACAAAGTCATCATTCAAAAAAAGGGGCAATCAGAACCTATTTCGATCACAACGACAGACAGTGCTGAGGAAATGCGCCGATTGATGAATGCGTTTGAGGGAGAGTTGCAGATATCCATCGACAGAAAAAGTCTGCGTTCCAAGCAGCATTATATCTCGTTGGAGGCGTCTCTCGAGACCAATAAACTGCCTGAACCATTCGATACATTACTGTTTTTTATGTCCTCTGATTTTGAAACAAAAACTCATCGGCAATTCTTACCTATCGGGGATTCGGACTAGACTGTTGAAAACAAGCAGAAACGAACAATCGCGAGAACCGCTTTATTCGCGATCCTATCCCACACGAAACACATTGGGTAAATTGCAAAGAAAACGGCGGCGAAATATTGCTGTCATCGGTATTTTAATCGGTATTCTTCTTGTAACGACATATCTTGAACTACACTATCTTGAACGTCCGTCAATCGGAATCTATGCCCTGTTTAATTTAAATGTAACACTTCTGGTGCTTCTGGTTGTTCTGATTTCCAGAAACCTGTTTAAACTTTTTCTTGAACGCAAGCAGCGGCATATGGGTTCGCGGTTCCGATCCAAGCTAGTGATCGCTTTTATTGTGATGACGATGCTTCCCACAGTCATACTAGCATTCATAGGATCAAACCTGATGGCTGATTCAATACGCAATTGGTTCAGTCCCAAAATAGAAGAATTTCTTGAAGATGCCATGGAAATAGCTCAAATATCACATTCAAACTCCGAGAGCATGGTATCTCATTTTGCACATTTTATTTCAGAAACCATAATGTCAGAGAACCTTATGGCATCTTCCGCCAGAGAATCCCTGCAAAATTATCTGATTCAGAAACAAAACGAGTATCGGTTTGCGCTTATCCAAATTTTTGATGATCAAAAAAACCTGATTTGGCAGAATTCACTTCAGGAACTGCCTTCCGGAGTTTATATCAGCGGAGATTCCACCTATTTAAAGGAAACATACAAGGGAAAAGAATTCGCAAATGCGCGGCTTTTGGGAAGTGGTGAGCTGCTTCAATTGGGCGTACCAATATTTTCGAAAGAGCCGGGAGGCAAAGTTGCAGGTGCACTCATCGTCAATCTTTTGATTCCTGAAGCTTTGACCTATCGAGCGATGTCTGTGCAAAGCAAATTTGAAAAATACAAGCAACAGAAACAGTCAATACAGCCAACGCAAGCTTTGTACATCTCAATGTTTCTGATGATTGCTTTAATAATTTTGTTTTCTGCGATATGGCTTGGATTACATATCGCGCGACAGATTTCTATACCGATATCTCATCTCGCTCAAGCAACTCACGAGGTCGCCAGAGGTAACTGGGATTTCAAACTCGATATCATGGCGTACGATGAGATCGGATCTCTTGTTCAATCATTTAACCGCATGACAGAGCAATTGCGTATAAACCGTGAAGTGATCAATGCGACAACGCAACAATTGCGTCAAACCAATCAGGAAATCATTGAACGCAGAAACCAACTCGAAACAATTCTTTTGAATATCAGTGCCGGGGTTATCTCCGTCGATCCTGATGGAGTTCTCCAGTCAATTAACAATGCAGCAGAGTCTATTCTCAATTTACCACATGGTGAGATAGTTGGGAAAAACACCCGTTCTATTTTTATTGAACCGCATCACAGTGAATTATATCAATTGTTGGAACAAGCGCTTCAACAACGATCCAGAGTGTGGCAGAGGGAACTCGAGATAAAAACACAAAACAAACTCTTTGTATGTTCAATTAGCATTGAACCGATTTTGGATGCGGAGAAACAATTCAATGGTGTCGTTGTTGTGCTTGACGATCTCACTCAGTTTTTACGAATGCAGCGCATTGCAGCCTGGCGGGAAGTTGCGCGACGTCTGGCTCATGAAATAAAGAATCCGCTGACACCGATTCAACTGAATGCGCAACGACTTCAAAAGAAATTTCAAAGTAATTCAGAGGATTTTAAAAAAATTTTTGAAGAAGCCACCAACAGTATTATCAAAGAAGTCAATGCATTACGGATTTTGCTGGACGAATTTTCCCAATTTGCACGTATGCCGGAAGCTGAACCCAAATTGGAAAATCTTCATTGGATCATCTCTGAAATCGAAAATCTGTATGCAGGATCGAATGAAGGTATTAATATCGAACTGCATCTCGACAGTAAACTCCCACTGATGATGTTGGACTCGGAACAAATTAAACGCGTATTCATCAATCTTATCGACAATGCGATTGATGCCATGAACGGAACTGGAAAAATCGAAATTGAAACTGAATACGATCCGGTTTTCCAGATCGTCAAAATCGTGATCGCAGATGAAGGACCGGGCGTTCCCATAGAAGACAGCAATAAGCTTTTCTTACCCTATTTTTCTACAAAGGGCCGGGGAAGCGGTTTAGGATTGGCAATTTGTAATCGAATAATATCGGATCACGATGGTACGATACGAGTATCTTCGAATGAGCCGAGAGGAGCCAAGTTTATTATAGAGCTTCCGATAAAGATCAGATAAACGGAGACGGCATTATGGGTAAACCTGTTATTTTAGTTGTGGACGATGAAAAAAGTATTCGCAGTGCTGTAAGCGGGATTCTGGAAGATGAGGGTTTCGTTGTCCGGCTTGCGGAATCGGGTGAAAAGGCATTGGATGTCCTTGAGAAAGAGATACCGGATCTTGTACTACTCGATATCTGGCTGCCTGGTATTGATGGATTGGATACGCTCACAAAGATGCGGGAAAAGGTTCCTGAGTTGGGTGTCATCATGATTTCGGGGCATGGAACCATAGATACAGCTGTAAGAGCCACCAAATTGGGAGCACTTAATTTCATTGAAAAACCCCTCTCGCTGCATCGACTCCTCATCGAAGTACAACAGGCATTGAAACAAAAAGCACTTGAGCGAGAAAACAGGGAACTTCGTATGCAAATTGAAATGCAGTATACAATGGTCGGAAACAGCGCTGTAATTCAGGAAATACGAAGAACTATCGAAACTGCAGGACCATCGAATGGTCGCGTACTCATCTCAGGTGAAAGCGGAACGGGAAAGGAACTTGTCGCAAAAGCCATTCATAGAGCTTCCCAAAGAGCTTCAGCACCGTTTGTCGAAGTGAACTGTGCGGCGATACCTGATGATTTAATTGAATCGGAACTTTTTGGACACGAAAAAGGTGCATTCACCAATGCAACTTATCAGAAGAAGGGCAAATTTGAGCTTGCGCATGGCGGAACATTATTTTTAGATGAAATTGGTGATATGAGTTTGAAAACTCAATCGAAAGTTCTAAGAGCTTTAGAGGAAGGGGTGATCGAACGCGTTGGAAGCACACGTTCAATTCCTATTGACGTTCGAATAATCGCTGCAAGTAACAAAAACCTGTTAAATGAAATCGAAAAAAACACGTTTCGTGAGGATCTTTTTTATCGTTTAAACGTGATACCGATACATATGCCTCCTCTTCGAGAACATTCTGAAGATATTCCGTTGCTCATAAATCATTATCTTGAATATTATTGCAAGGAATATGGAAAACCGATGAAGAATATCCTGCAGGATGCCCTGCAAGCTTTAAAAAAATACAGTTGGCCAGGGAATGTAAGAGAACTTAAAAATGAAATCGAGCGGCTTGTTATCATGACACCGCTGGCTGTGATAAAACTTGACGACTTGCGTGATTCGCTCAAACAACCCACCTCACAAGGAAATAATGACATTGAATTCACAACTCAAGATGATTTAAAATCAGCGCGGGAAAAATTTGAACAGAAGTTTATTTTAGAGCGATTAAAGGAACATAACTGGAATGTCACTCAAACTGCACAACATTTGGGTATTGAGCGTTCGAATCTCCACCGAAAACTTAAACAACTGGGTATACAGACGGGTTCGAACGGATCTGCAGATGCGAGAACAAATTAGGGGAGTTGATAATGGCTGATAAAAATCGACCAAAAACAATTATGAGCACCGAAGAGATTGAAAGTTTTATTAAATCGTTTGCTCAAGATATCTGCCACCAATATTCAGATCTTGAAAACATTGCCATCGTGGGGATTCAGACAGGTGGAGCGCACTTAGCGAGACGTTTGGCCGACGCGATCAAGACATTGACAAATCATGAAATAAATCTCGGCATCTTGGATATAACACTCTATAGAGATGATCTGGCTCTTGACAAGGAGCAGCCGTTGGTTAAACAAACGGATCTACCCTTCAAAATTTCCGGAAAAATATTAATATTATTTGATGATGTGCTATATACAGGACGCACAGTGAGAGCGGCATTGGATGCGATAATAGATTTTGGGAGACCTAAAGCGATTCGTCTTGCCGTATTGATCGACAGGGGTTTAAGAGAATTTCCCATTCGACCAGATTATATTGGTCGTTACGTCAAGACAGAACCAGACCAGAAAGTTCATGTGTGTTTGACAGAAGAAGGCTTTTCTGAAGACAAAGTTCTAATAGAAATGGGGGAATGAAAATTGCCGATAAAACATAAAGATCTGCTTGGCATTAAAGAGCTTGAGAAGGACGAGATTATTCTTATTTTAGATACTGCGGAATCATTTATCGAGGTATCAGAACGACCGATTAAGAAAGTACCGACATTACGCGGAAAAACAATCATCAATTATTTTCACGAACCGAGTACACGAACTCGAATTTCCTTTGAAATTGCTGCGAAACGATTATCGGCTGATGCTATTAATTTTTCACAAAGTGGCTCCAGCGCATCGAAAGGTGAAACGCTTTTAGATACCGTACGCAATTTGCAAGCCATGAGAGCGGACATATTAGTTATGCGACATTCCGTACCGGGAGCTGCGCATTTTATTGCATCACATTTAGAAGCCTCGGTCATCAATGCCGGAGATGGTGCGCATGAACATCCCACACAGGCGTTATTGGATTTGTTGACCATACGACAGCGAGTAAATCAACTGGAGGGACTACGAGTTGTCATTGTCGGTGATATTGCTTATAGCCGAGTGGCACGCTCAAACATTTTCGCTCTGAAAAAAATGGGAGCTGACGTCACAATATGCGGACCCACTACCCTGTTACCGCACAAATCAGAAAGTTTGGATGTTAGAGTAAGCCATAATTTCGATGAGGTTATACCTAAGGCAGATGTGTTAATGATGCTGAGAATACAGAGAGAACGCCAGGCAAAAATGCTGCTTCCTTCGCTTCGGGAATACTCTCAACTGTTTTGTTTGACCCCAAAACGACTCGCAAAAGCTCGTGAAAACCTGCTTGTTATGCATCCGGGACCGATAAATCGTGGCGTTGAGATAGACCCGAGTGTTGCCGATGGGCCATTTTCAATCATACTGAACCAGGTAACGAATGGCGTGGCGGTGAGAATGGCGCTGTTATTTCTTCTCGCAGGCAGATCAGGAATAGAGAAAAATCCTATTGCAGCATAGAAAGGTGATGTCACATGTCGGAACTACATATTATCAATGGGCATGTCATCGATCCTCATCAGGGACTGGATGAGGTTACAGATCTTGTCATAAAGAACGGCCGGATAAAAGCGATAGGTAAACAGAAAAAATCCGCGTCAAGAACGCAAAAAATCGATGCTTCGGGAAAATGGGTGGTCCCTGGATTGATTGATATGCACGTCCATCTTAGAGAACCCGGGCGTGAAGATAAAGAAACCATCGCATCAGGCAGTACCGCTGCGGCAGCGGGTGGTTTTACAGCGCTGGCATGTATGGCAAATACAAATCCAGTCAATGATAATCAAACAGTGACCCGATTTATTCAAGAGAAGTCCACATCAGCGAATTGCCGTATCTACCCGGTGGCAGCTATTTCGCGAAATCTGGAAGGCAAAGAACTCACGGAAATGGCCGATCTGATTCGAGCAGGTGCCGTTGCATTTTCCGATGATGGTGTAACCGTCCGAAATGCAGCACTTCTGAGACGCGCGTTTGAATATATTCAGATGTTTGACAAGTGCATTATCGAACATTGCGAAGATACGGATTTAAGTATGGATGGTGTAATGCACGAAGGTGGGGTTTCAGCTCGTTTGGGACTTCCGGAAATCCCCGGTCTGGCAGAAGACGTCATCATTCAGCGGGATATTCAATTGGCTGAGTACACTGGTGGCAAGCTACATATTGCTCACGTCTCGACAAGACGTTCTGTTGAATTAATACGTGACGCAAAAAAGCGCAACATTTCCGTAACGGCTGAAGTTACACCTCATCATTTATTTTTAACTGATGAAGCTGTCGAATCTTTTGATACGAACACAAAAATGAAACCGCCGTTACGGTCGGAATCGGATAGGCTGGCGCTCCTGGAGGGTTTACTGGACGGCACTATTGACTGTATAGCCTCTGACCACGCACCGCATACACAGCAGGAAAAAGATGTTGAATATACGTTAGCTCCCAACGGTATCATTGGATTAGAAACATCGCTTTCACTGGTACTTACCAGACTTTATCATACCAAAAAACTTACCCTGGATCGGCTTGTAGAGGTTATGAGTTCCAATCCAGCAAGAATTCTCGGTGTCACCGGCGGTAATCTTAAACAAAATGCTCCTGCTGATGTGACGATCATAGATCCCGAAAAATTTTGGATCGTGGACCCTGCTCATTTTTTCTCGAAATCCCGCAATACGCCATTCACAGGATGGAGCTTGCGAGGAGCAGCTGTTGTGACTGTCGTGGGCGGCACTGTTAAATATTCTTCCTTGTAAACGACCTATAATAGTTGAGAACCGGAAAATATTGGTGTGTTCCGCATAAAAAAACACAATATATTGAGGTTTAACCAAAATTTTTTTATATTTTTTTCTTGACAAGAACTAAATCTTAAAATAGTTTCTGGAAGGTTATGGAGATTTCTTAAACAAGATGATCGGTACATTAAAAGCAAAATTCAGTTTAATATTTTATACGTTAGCAGTTCTATTCGTATTTCTGAGTGTTATGATTTGGCTTACGCCATCAGGCAAAGGTAGCAAAAGAGAGCAATCACCCGTTGTTAATCCGCTTGTCCATGTTGAAGCTAATCTTGAAAAAGTAAGTAATTGATTCCTTAGTTTGTTACTTTTCTTCTCCCCAGTTCTTAAAAAATCCAAAATCGTTGATATGGATTGCTTTATTCAATCGAATTAAGCCATCATTAAATTTATGGTATTTTTTTTGCTTATAAACTTCTAATGGAATGACTTCTATTGGGATGACCAGAAGAGAGTGATTGGTTTGACTTTTTTTCACCGAATTTGGTATAAGTTTTATGTTGTTATGATGTTTCAGTAGCGTTATCAAGATCCGGGAGGGAGACGGGCACAATGTCTCGAGAAACAGGATTTTCTTTGCTTGAGTTGTTAGCAGTTGTGTCAATATTTTTAATTTTAGCTGCTGTATCTCTGGTTACATGGCAATCTTTTGCACCTGGAATGCTATTAAATAGTGCAGCAGAAGGTCTGGCTGATTCCATCGATATTGCTCGAACCCGTGCATTGGTAGAGCATAATCAATGGTTTGTAATTTTAAATTATTCCTCCATTTTGTATCAGAGCACGGATGGCGGAGCTTACCATTTTCCATCAAATTCCTATGTTGTTGTTGATGATGACGGATGGCTGGGTAATGGAACACGTCAGTATAACATCGAGACAAAATTTGGAGGAATCAATCAGGAATTTGCAGAGGAGTGGGAACCCGGTGTTGGTAACTTTGCTGTACAGAGGCGAAATAACAATATGATGGAACGATTTGAACTGTCAAAGGGACCTATCAAACTTGGAAAAAGTATCAGCTTTATGTCTCCACCGGATAATTCACCCCAAGTGCGGCGAGTGGTGTTCAACTACAAGGATCCATTTATGTTCTGGCAGTCAAGTAATTCACCGAGTAACATGCCGATCATGCCGGAACATCGGATAAAGGACATAGCCAGAATCTATATTCACAACCAGCACTACCGGCACGGAGATAACAGTAAAGACAATTTAGCACATCGCAGACTTATAAAAGTCTATGACAAAAGTGTGAAGATAGTGCGCTGAATGAAAGGATTTTCAATTATTTTGGGAATTGATCGTCAAAAATCCAGTCATGATCAAAAAAGCACCATTGCTATTGTGATGGCAGCGGTGATTTTTGGTGTTTGTTGTTATCTTGCAGGCGCAATGTTGATTCGGGAGCGTCTGACGTCCGCAACATGGAAAGATCGTGCTGTAGAATTGGCATCTGAGGGTATTCATATCGTTATGAGTACACGTTATGAAAACATCATTCGGAATGAATTTCCCGATGATGATGTGGATATTGACAAAAACGGTCGCTCGCTTTTTGAAAAAAGAACATATAATATTCAACAGAACTCTCCATTTCCTGGATTAAAAACGGTGACCGTCAGCGTGAGTTGGCCAAAGGGATTTGATCAAGTAGGAGGTTCAAATATTCATGCTGTTGCCTGTGAAATTGTTCCTTTAATGGTCATACTTCACGGGCAGGATAATGGGTAATGTAATGCATGAATTGAAGTTTTGATAGAAGGGGTATAAACCATGAGATTATTTCAAGTTTTTGCCCGAAGAACGAAACAGCGTGGATTCTCGCTAGTCGAGATGCTGATTTCTGTCCTTATTTTTGCGATCGTCATGGGAATTGTCTATACGTATCTTCTCCAGACGAAAAAAAATGTTATCTCATCGGAAGAAGAGCTTGAGGCGGCAGACAATGCTCAGGCTGCTTTAAAAGCCTTACGTGACGATATTTATATGATTGGGTATGGAAGGGACGTCGAAAATGACCAGCCGCGACTACTACGCTGTGCACCGTACGAAATTATTTTTATTGCTGATTTAGATCGTAACAAAGAAAACCAAACCGATCGGTTTGGAGCATATCTAAACAGTAAAAGTGATGCCGGTTCTGCATCGAATTTTCTCCCCATCCGTTTTCTGACGCAACATTCCGGCGATTGGGGATGGGACGACACTATAGATTATGGAACAGGATATGTGGGTGCAGAAATTGTAAGATATTCTTTAGACTATAATGCGGATGGAAGAATTGACATGCAGGATACTGAAGATTACATCGTTGGTGTTGCAGAGGGTGAAACGCACAATCAAAATCCTGCTGATTTCTGGCTGATTAAAGAATGGTGGGGAGCGACATCTGATGGAAGTGGATCGGATTTTAAAAATACATATTCGGGAGTTCATCCCGTTGCATTCAATATCCATGGAAATCTTTTCGACCCTCAAAACCTATCGGTTGATCGCAGTGATTTTCTGTATCCGAATCCCAGTAATAGATGGCCTCCCATTCTTTTTACTTATTGGGGTCATTTTATTGACAATATCACTCCTCACAATAATCCCAATTCTGAGGACTGGGATGGTGAAGCGCTTGACATGTGGGGTGATTGGTCTGGCGGTACAGCACCATCTACCTTGCCCTCCGGACCCAGCGGATTTTTGAACAACGGTCAACTTGATCAAAGCGAAATTCAATTTTTAATGACCCAGGAAATTGATGGAAATCCTTGGGGGTGGGTTCATGTATTGAGTCCGGAAGTTAATATGGATGATGATTTTAATGGAAACGGCATTACAGGAGAAACACGTCTGGACCAGATTATTCGCCGGATTGGAATACACATCACAACCGAATCTGGAACCCCGGATTATGAGAGACCTCATCCGGAGCTTTCCAATTTGAATGCTTCACCACCGGTAAAATATCCGTTTAGAGACTATCGCGTGTCGACAACGATCAATCCGGAGAATTTACGGTATGAAGGAGCTCCGATAATACGAACGGAACCAGTCACTCCTACGCCTATGGCACCAACCTTCACGCCAACACCCATTCCGCCAACAGCACCGCCTGGAGAGCCGACGTATACACCAATTCCAACGGAAACACCTCCTGCTGACACCACCTATACGCCGACACCAACACCCGGGTTAACGGATTATAACGATGACGAAATTGCAATCGGTGCCCAAAATGGATTTTTAGTTGTGGGTTTGGATAATGCGAATACGACACCCGGCGGTTTATGCGTCAATTATACGCGTCGTTGGTACTGGATTGATTATCCTTCATCGGTCATTGATTTGGAATCAGTTAACTTTTGTGATCCACCGGGATTTGCCGACAAATGGAATGATTTATTATATGCCACCAATGATCCCATCAATCCCAATTTGTTTTATATGAAGCATGCGCCTTACATGGGAATCAACGGATTTACGAACAGAGGTTCGATTCGAATCGGTGGATACAATAATATTATCCTGGCTATTGAATATGGAAATGTTGACAATGATGCATTGCCGGAAGTTTTTATCGCCTACTACGATCAAACAAACAATAAAAGTTATATAAATTTTCTGAAAATCACGGGGCAATGCGGATATTTCAATCAACCCGTCTGCTTTCCCTACGAAGTTTCTGGAAGAATATCGGACATGATTGCCGGAGATTTTGATTTTGATGGTGCCAGTGAATTGGCGATTACTGTCGGTGTTCATCCTGGTAATACACCTCAGCTCTTTATTCTGGACGAATTGATCAATTGTTATACCACAGACTGGGTAGTTGTTTATGAACAGCCTGAACTCTTCGCAGATAGTTATCCCATGAGAATCGATAAGGGCGGTGTGCTTTCGGGTTCCTCACAATATCCGGATCTCGTCGTCATATCCGGGGATTCTCAAATCGCAATCATTCCCAATTTGAGTGGTGTTTTCGATGATGCCGTTTGCATTCCACCCATGACCATTACCTATCCGATTCTTAAGGATGTCCTCGTCTATCAAACTCACAATGCAGCAGAAGTATATGATCGAATCGCAATCATTGGCTCTGATCAAACACATCATTTAACGCATTACCGAAGTCTGGATGGAACATGTGCAGGGATTTTAGAGATGTCCGATTGTTCAGGTCGAATTTACCCAGATAACACGGCTATTGTGAATCCGTTATTTTCTGAATATATACCTCTCAATCATGGCACTGACATCCCGACACTCGCTATGATTATCTACAATCAAACAAATTATAAGTACGAACTGGCTTTAATGGGTAACCCATGTAGCGCTGCGTTTCCAGATGATATTTGCTTTATTGATCTTGGAGGATTTCAATATTACTGTATGACTTCAACGAAGAACGCTGAAACAACGAGCTGGCTGCCGACCAATGGAGCCAGTCCAAGAGATCGTCCGGTCGAGCAACCTCCAGATAATAGCAGTATGTCTGCACCACCATCAGGCACGAATAATCTCAAGACAAGTTCACAATCCAATGTTTTAAGAGCACCGATAACGCAGTAGCAGTAAAAATTTTATGTAACGCTTTGAAATATCCTTTCTGATTGTAATGTGTTGATGTGCATTCCATGGTGTGGTTTGGTCAATGAAAAATTCACCTCAAGTACTATCCATAGTCTACATCTTTACCATTTCCGGTTTCTTCTTTTTGATTTTTTCCGGTTTCTTCTATTTTTATTTTAAAGGTCCATCTTACGACAAATGCCAAGCTGAATTGCTGGCCGAATCCGGCCTTCATTATGCACTGAATCGCATAGAACATGCAGGGTGGCTATGCGACAGTTATTGGGATTGGCAATCAGAATATGCACGTAACCGCGAGATGGAAGGTACGCATCGAGACTTCTTGGAGAAGGGCCATTACCTTCATTTTAAGAATCAGAATCCCAGAGAAGTCTGGGAACAGTATAATTTGGGCACATCAGTAACTTCTGTCTTCAGTGACATTAAAAAGAACGATGGCTGTGGATTCTATGTGTGGGCGGAGCCGATCCGTTACCATGAGAACGGACAAATTTTCAAAAACGGTGAATGGATAATCCGCAGTCGCGGTATTTTTCAAAACTCCGTATACAACAAATCCTGTGTAATAAAAACTGAAACATTCCAGTCGGATTTCGCTATATTTGCCGATCGAATTATGGAAATGAACGGAACAGAATCCAGCAGCGGTACTGTTTATGGAAGAGTGTGGAGTAACGGGTATTTGGTGTTGGGAACTAATGCTTCTATCATATCAGATGAAAAAACTGTTGTTTTAGGAAATGCAAGTATTGAAGGATTTATTGACGGTGATCTGGCAACATCTTCGGTGGTGTTCCCTGATAGTATTGCATCTGTGCCGGCGAGTAACTATGTGTCGGGTCATATTGAACTGGCAAATGGCTATGAAAGGTATCGCACTTCAGAAAAACGAAAAGGACATTACTCACGATTGTTTCGGTTAAAGAAGATCTGGTCCGGCAGTCATGAAGACCATCCCCGGCTGCGCGAGTATTGCCGCTGTTCAGGACATACTCTTGATGAATCGATAGAATTCATCGATGCGTTCAATGCAATCGACTGTATAACCGGATTCAATGGTACATGGAAATCTGAAGTAAGTATCTATGATTATCCAGCACTGGCAGCCAGCCGAATCGGTGAATTTCCAGACAAGGCTCGTGTTATTGCCAGTAAATTGTTATCATTAAAACAAATCAGATCCATAAAACCAGACAGCGGTTCCTTTCAAAAAAATATAACATCAGTTTTTGAACCGAAATCACCATCTTTCTTTGTAAATGACATTTTTGCTAAACCTCTTCCGGTCTTTAACTGGAAGTATGCTCGCGATATCGCAATGAATTCGGCAGAGTTGGACTCATCATCGTATCAGGGTATCATATTTAATAGTTGGGATGAGTTTTCATGTTATATCAATAATCCGGATAATAGCTTAGTGCACCATATTCTCAATGACACTGATACGCATCGTAAAATAATCGTAGGCAACTATGATGTAGAGCGTCACCAATATGGTAAGCCAATAGTGATCTATATTACAAAAGACAAAAATGACAAAGGCAAACCTGATCGAGGATGCTTTCGAGTTGATTATGAAAAAGCCGAATTGATTATTAATGGATCGTTGATTTCCGAGAGGAGTTTAGACTTACGGGATTTCCATCCGGAGAATCCAGAAGACGGTCGATGGCGCGAGTATACGACAGGAAAAGATGGTCGTGTTGTCGCTTTCTGCGGTGGTATTCCAATGATACGTGCAACCGATTCCGGTGATTGTGCGATGTATGGAATCTATAAGTGGTGCCGAGATGGGGCGCAACAGGTCATCATCAAAGGACACCCGGATTTTCCTGCTCTCGCTGTTCAAGGGGATTTTTGGGTAATCGGGCGACATTATCAACTTACTATCGAAGGTTTGGTTTTCGCACCATTCGGCCATACCCTTTTTTGTAATCAAGAAATTGATCATAGTAAGCCGGCTGTTCGTATCCTGGGCGGATTAATAGGCCGAGATATCGAATGTATAGGCAGTTTTTTTATCGCGAGCGACTCGACCAATACCAATTTACCAACCTTGAATGTTGAGGATCCCTGGCAAATCAGGATCATAGACTGGGATCCCTCCATGTGAAATAATACTAGCCCAGTTTGTATCCAATCATACGTAGAAATTTTTGTCGTTTATCAATATCCGCTTCGGTTTCAACACCTTTAGGTTTGTATCCGTCAATCACGCCCAAAACACCTCGTCCATTATCGTCTTCAGCAACAATGATTTTCGTCGGGTTGGATGTCGCACAAAAAATCTGACAGACTTCAGGAACGGTTTTTATGGCATTGAGTATGTTTATTGGAAAGCCATTTTCCAAAAAGATTATGAATGTATGTCCCGCTGCGATGTTTTCAGCATTTTTTTTAGCTATTTCTTTCAATCGTGAATCATTGCCGGTTATTCGAATAAGGCAAGGTCCACTGGCTTCACAGAATGCCAATCCGAATTTTATTGAGGGACAGGTTTGTACTATGGCTTCGTGAATATCTTCAACTGTTTTGATAAAATGGGACATTCCTAAGATAAAATTCATTTCGTCGGGTTTTTGAATCTCCTGAAGTTTTAATTCCATTATTTCATCTCCTTTAAGGATGCGGATCGAATGTCAGGATCGATCCGTGTGGGCCATCGCCCTGACCGATCCGGCCGCCGCCGGTATAGCTTAAAAACAACACATCACCGGCACCCATATCTCCAACAGCGATACCACTCAAACCATTCGCTCCAAATCCAGTATCGAAAATCTCCGTCAGAACGCCTTCAGGTGTAATTTCCAAAACATAGCCATTTCCACGGCATGCGATATAAAGTCTGTCATGTTCCTGTGAATATGCAATACCTGTGGGTTCCGACATCATTGGGAAGGTCAGATATATGGGTGAATCCTCTTGCTGGGTTTCCGCGACAGATACCGTTTGATCATCACCTACCGGTCCTGATGGTTTCATTCTCGCGCGTGCCAGATTGCCTTCGACGGGGTCAATAGCAAACAAATATCCGGTACCAGGTATCGGGTGGCCTTGTTCGCTGTAGAAAGGTACATATTCAACATCCGCTGGCCATTCGCAGCCCGTGAACGCGTAATAAACGCCGTCATCAAAATCGATCCCGTAAACCGCACTCCTGCGCGCGTGACTGGCAAAATAAAGAACACTGTAGGGGCCTGGATCGTCAGGAGCTACTCCCGCAAAAGCAAGCCCACTCATTCCCAATAATATCGTTTCAGATCGAAACATACCCATAAACGGTCCTGTTCCATTTTTACCGCCATTTGAGCTACCGAGTGTTGCTGCCTGTTTTACAAAATCGTCAATATCGACATTAGTATCAAAACCATTTGGAAGTCGAGCTATAGACTCATTTGTAATGTCGTCGGCGTTTCCATCTTCGCCGCTATCAGGGGCACCATCACCGTCACCGTCTCCCTCAGGATCATCTCCAATTTCAACTTTATCAACCGTCACACCCAATGAATTTTTGAGTACAAAAAAGCAATCGTTGTTATTTGAACCCAATGGATTTCCAATAATAAGATAACTCCCAGGTGTAAAATTGGACAGAGTTGATGTGGCGGGATAAAGCACTTCCGTCCCGCTGCCACTGCCGATTATATGCGTTTCGGGTGTAGTATCCACCATTTCCAGGATCCAGTTTGTCAGATCGAACGTCTGATTACTCGCATTATAAATTTCTATCCATTCATCTGAAGTCGTCAGGGAACCCGTACCAGGGATACTATTGAATGGTATTCCATCACCGCCTTCGCTATCATTCCAATCCTGCTGAGGATCTACCACGACTTCATTTATTACGACTCCTCCTTCGCCGGTCGTAAAAGAAGACGTGTAATTCGGTCCGGCCGTTCCGTTACAATCGCCATCCAAACCGTTACCACTCGGATCAGAAATACCCGTTGTTAATGTTACAACGTAGGTTTCAGATGTTGTCAGATCGATTGTTGGAATCAACGTAATGGTCGCATTCCCATTTGAAAAAGCGTATTGACTCGGAATAGCTCCAGATTGACCGGTTAGAGTGAATGTCGAATTATTTACGGTTGATGGAAGTATCGGTTCACTCATATTGGCGACAACCGTGGTAGTAATGGGGACACTTTCAGCACCATTTTCAGGTTGGAGTGATACGACACATGGAGGTGTGGTATCTTCACCACCGGTGGAGAAGTGAGCTACAAATGGATCCAAAGGCAAACCTGGTTCTTGATCAAGCGGATTACCCGCTGAATCTGTAACATCACATGTGACAGTAACTGTGTATGCATCACTGTCTTCCAGGAAGCTTGTCGGTTTCAGGGTGGCACCCATGTTTCCTTCGTTCACCCACACGGAAGCCGGCACATGAGTTCCGGGTATGTTATCCCTTACAAGAAAAAATGAACTTGATGAGACCGTGGCGGGATTCACCGGTTTTGAGAAATTCACATAGATCAGCGTTGAAACGCTGATGCCGGCAGCACCGTTTGTCGGGTATGAGGAGGTAATATATAATCGTTCCCAGCCAGTTGAAAAACTACTGCTGAAGTTACCGCCGGGTGAGCCATCGCGATCACCATCAAGATGATTTCCTGCCAAATCCGTTAAGACATCCGAAATGGTAATGGCAAAAACAAGATTATCCCTGAGTTCAGATGAAGGCGTAAAAACGAGTGTATTTTCGGAAGGCCAACTGGTCACACCCGGAACTTGTCCAGCCGATGACTGAACCAAAAGATACTCGCCGATACGGCTGGCAGGATCGATGTTCTCTGAAAAAACTGCCGTTATTACTGCATTCGAATCAACCCCCTGCGCTCCATTTTCAGGTGTAATACTAACAACATACGGAATATTTGAATCGCCAGCTCCGGTGCTGAATGTACTGATGAAAGGATCGGCATATCCCCCAGGGATTTGATCGAGAGGTTTGCCGGATAAATCAGTAACCCGTGAATTGACTTGAACCGTATATATCACATTCATTTCCAAAAGTTCTTCAGGAATTAATCTTGCCTGCATAAACTCCGGATGAACATCAACACTTGCGCCAACCTTGCTGCCGTCGGGTTCCAACAACATAAATGAGCTTGTTGTTACAGTGCTTTCTTTGATGGGTTCAGAAAAACCGACTTCGATGATGGTGTCTGTGGGTACCATAATAGCGCCATCACTCGGACTTACCCAGGTCACGCGCGGGTTGGCGGATTCAGTGGTAAAATAACTGATGAAGTCGTCCGGCCCGGGACTCGCCTGATCCCCATCCAGTTTAAAACCCCGGTAATCAAGAATATCCTCATCAAGAGTAATCTTATACCTGGTGGCTTCTGCGAGTAACTCTTCATATACAAACTCGACTTTCGTATAATCGTTGGAAAAATTGAATGAACCGACGGGATCTTTCGGGTCTGGAGAAATCGGACTATAGTCAACCGATACTTTAAAAGTATCATTTTTAATCGTTTCAGGATCAACTGGTTGAGAAAACTCAACTTCTATCCGTGTATTAATGTCAACTTCCTTGTCGCCATCTTCCGGATATACGGACAGGACAATAAATCCGAAATCATCAGATCCAAAAACACCGGTTCCGGTCGGACCATCTATTGGTTCTCCAGGCTGATTCGTGGGACCATTCGGTTCCTTTGACGGATTGGGATCCGTCACAGCGACCGAGCCTAATCCTTCTGCATTATTTGCTATCCAGACAAATGGTCCTTGAAAAGCGACATCAATGGGATCATCGACTGCAGGATCTCCAAAACGATCGCGTTTGGAACCATCCGAATATATACTTACATTTCCTGTATGCGGATCGATCTGAGTTACTGAATTTGCCCATTCGCCAAAAGTTCCGCGGTTGGTAACGAGTAAGTTTCCTGTCGACAGAACACTGCCCTGACCCACGCCATCCGAATCCGTATTTGAAATAAATGTCACACCCCAGGGATAATTTAAATTTCGTGCAATAAACGCAGGAGATATAGAGGTGATTTGATAATCATCCTTGAATCCACCTTCATTATCAGGACTGCAACCTGACAATACCAATAACAAGGACATACACATTATTGTTAGATTTTTCACTGTAATCTTCTCCGCCATGAAACTCATTCCGGCTTCTCAGCCGAATTTTTAAGAATTTGACTCGAAAAATATCCACCAGTCAGACCATCCAGAGCCGCGGTCAATTCCTCCAGACGTATCATCCGGGAAATCTTCGTTTGCAGATCAACCCCGGGTTCCAATAATATCTCTACCTGCAAGCGTCTGCGATCGAAATATAGTTTCGTCACTTCGTTGAGGATATCCTGGCGGAGTTCAACCTGATCCTCTGTCTCCGATGTGACACGAAGCATATCCGGATGAAAAATATAATCCTGTAAATTCCATTTTAAACGAAGTTCATAGTCCCAATCATCATCAGTATCGTGACCCCAGGTTTCATCATCCGGACCAATAGTGACGGTTCCTCCTGACAAACTGATGCTTTTGGATTTAGAATAGTCTGTATCGTCATCCGTATCATGTCCGACTGTCATTTGAACGGTATCAGGAAACAAAGCTCGGTTTTTAACATTTTTTCGCCAGTTAATGAACGTTTCTTGATGGATTTGGGCATAATCCAGAGCAGCTTTATGCACATCTTGTATTGATGGCTCATTCTGAAAATAACTGAAGATTTCTTCAATGGATGGTTCCGGAGTTGGTGTTGGAGTCGGTTCAGCGGGTATTTTTACGATAGGTTCATAAGGAATTGATGACCCACTCTCTTGCTGTGCAGTTTCTGGTTTGGAATGCGTGTCCTGACCTTGATTCCCGACGGTAATTAAATCTTTCAATTCTTGAAAAGTTTTTTCCCCGATTCGAGGAACATTCATTATATCCTCAATTTTTTTAAAAGGTCCGTGTTGATTCCTATACTCGACGATTGATTGTGCCAAACCAGGACCAATTCTGGGCAGTGTCTCCAACTCTGATCCCATGGCTGTATTAATATTTACTTTAGCAAGGATTTGTCCATTCAACACTGTGATAGCGATTGCCATGAGGCCAAGAATGAGTAATTTTTTCATGATCATTTCCTTTCCCTATTCCTCTATTTATTTCAATGAATCCATTGAATTAGTAAAATAATTATCTGTTAAAGCATCGAGATCGGCTGTCAGACGATCCAGTTCAATCTTTTTAAGTATTTTAGCAATACCATCAGGTTGTATTTCGTAATCATAATATGTGGAGATGTAGCTCGTATATAAACTTCTAATTTTAGCAGCAAGCCGATGTGACCGTTTAACATCTGAAGCCATTTGTTTTTGTATATTCAGTAATTGTGCCGGTTGATAGGATATCTGAGGAAACCATTTCATTCGAATTTCCACACCGTAATCTTCGTCTTTCGACCGAGCCCAATTTTGATCGTCTGGTCCCTGAAAGACTGATCTTTCAAGTATGGATATCGTTTTACTGCGGGAGTAATCCGTATCATTTCCGAAATCAGCTTCGATTTTCAGATGTACTTCGGGAGTAAACGGCATCTTTCGGATTTGACTGATCCAATTAGCATTCTGCTTGAGATCAATCTGTGAATATTTCATTGCGGCATCAATCACATCATTTATAGCCGGGATTTTCTCCATCAATTTTTTCTTTATCATGTCCATTTCGGATTCCGAAATTTCTGCCATTCTTGTTCTGTAACAAAATATCCCAGATCGCGTTGCAAGCCAAAATAAACTGTCTTCTCTGTATCCCGCTGCTATCTGTTGCACATCAAGCTCAAACAGCCCTTGATTAATAAACCTTCCGAAGCGATCCGACAGGCTGTATCGATATACTCCCATGTTAGTTGCAAGATAGATGAATGAATCTTTACAGATGACATCATGAATCCTGGCACCACCTAAATCAGTTTCACTTACCGATTGCCATGACTTATCAGCATCTTGGTAAAAAAGCCGCTTATCCGACACACAAACTACGCGGGAGTTGTCATCAATGGTAAGATTAATCAGGTATGTCTTTCCTGCTCCCAAAGGCGTAAAAATCTTTGAAAATCCTTTTTCGAGGTTTCCCATGTAGATATCTTGTGTCGTTGCTGTATAGATGATTTCAGCTTCAGAATGATCTATTAAAACTGCCACGAACAGTTCTTCCGTCGGCAAACCCGTTATTGGTAAAAATCTTCCGTCTTCATTTGTTGAGATATAGATTCCTTCTTCTGTTGCAGCAACAATTTTGCCTGTTATTGGACTAATGGCCAGATCCATCACAGATTCGGCATCTCCGGTAAGGTTCGATCGGAGTTTCTGCCAGGATATTCCTCGATCTCTGGAGACATAAATGCCTTTATGGGTTGCAAGATAAGCATTATTACAGTTTCTGGGATCCCAGGCTATCGTATTCACCATCATTTGCCAGCCCTGTTTACTTAAAATCTCCTGTTCTTCTTCGAGTATCTCCGGCTCTGCTTCAATCAGACCAGCATCCAGCATCCGTTCGGCAAACTCTGAATCAGTAAGATCATCCCATTCTTCATCGGGTTCCAGAATACCTTTATCCCGCATTTCCTCTTCATCATAATCATCCTTGGAGATTGATGTCTGTGTAGTAATTGATCCTCTTGCCGAAAGTTCGACAATTTCATTCTTCCGGCCTGGTATCCGAAACACTGGTTTCCACGATTGACCTGCATCGACAGAAAGGTATATAAGTGCATCGGTTGCACACAGAAGTCTATCGGGATCGCTGGGACAAACAGTTATTGTTTTACTCTGTAAATCAAGCATGCCCCAGGATTGATCCTGCCAAGTATAGTATGAATTCTGGCCGAGTGCGCTGAACCCATTCAGAAAAATGGAGAGAAAACAAAGAACACAAATGGCGAACTGATAATTTTGGTTTTGAGGTTTTTCGAATGCCGTTATTTCGTCGTTCATGGCATGATATCCGTTGAGAAACGCTTCTCAATGACTTGCTCAATGATCACCTTAGCTTCTTCATTTGATTTCACACTAAATTCTCCATGGAACAAATTTTCTTGCAGCTCAGTGTAAACAATATCATATACTTTTACGATCGGATAAAAATCCTGCACTTTGGGCAACGATGATATTTCAAATCCCTGATGTTCACATATTTTTTTTAAAGCAAGAATGACATAAGCGATCCCATAGCATTCAATAAGATCACAGACAATATTCTCGAAATTATTCTCCTGCAATCTAGAATTACTCATGAAATTACTGTCAAAAAATACTTAAAAATATTTGAAATAGCCTGGCGAGACCTGTTTCGGTGGTATCTATAGCTATTAAGAAGTTTGGGAGCAGAACCTTCCTCACCATCGATATCCTTTTCTTCGATCCCCATCCAGTGGGCAGTACTTGCCAGACGATCACGCATAATATCATCAGCTTCCGAAAGTGTTATTGCATAAGTATCCCGAAAAAATCGCATAAAATGGTAAGCTCTTTCAAGGATTTTAAAATCGTTTTGAAAATTTGGCAACTCATTTGACAAGTGTTGAAATGCTTTCCAAATAACGGGCTCTTTAATGCCGATATTAGCTTGGGCAACCGCCACAACTGTCTGAATATCCCGAAGTGCGCCATAATCTTCTTTGACATTGACGGTTCGTTCTTTGCGTTCCCGGGATTTTTTTTCATCACTATGGCGACATTCCAGATCGCTGAACATTTGTTTTATAAATCGTTCGGGATTTTTAAATAAATATTTTTCCAGCAGTTTCGATATTTCGATATCAAGAGACTGGCCACCAACAAGCAGTCGTGAACCCAGAAGTTGTGAATATTCTATAAAATCATCCTCTCTCGGTTCTGCAAGGAATAACTCCAAATCGTTAACTGGAATGACAAATGAATTGAAAAATTCGGCGAACCTGTAATGTGGGATTACACCTCGTCTGCTGAGTTCTCTATTAATTCCATTAATAACTCGTGATGCATATTTTATAAAATTTGGATTTGAATCCCAGCTGAGAACAAAAAGATCAATATCATTTTCGAACGCTTCCTCCCGTGCATAACCTCCTGTGCAGAAAATCGCAAATGGTTGTGCATTTTCATCTCTCTCCCGAAAAAAATATTCAAAGTTGCCTTCACTTTCAACTTCCCACTGACAGGCTCGAAATAACCATCTGAAATAACGCCGGAAGAATGAATGATAGGATCCATACAGCATTTTCAAATTACCTGGTTGATTTATTGCCAGGAGTCCGCACCGGCAAAAGCTGAATTCGTAATACGTTGCCAGTTTTTTCTTTAATTCTTGCGGAGTTACCGCGTCGGACAATTCCGCCCATAGCTGCTCCGAAATGCCGTTTAACACTGCCATACTAGTAATGTTTGTGACAATTTCAGGTTTTTCTTTTGCCACACGCGCATACAAGCGACGATAATTGTTCGAGGATAACGCCAGTAACTCCATCAACATAATAAATTTGTTCCGCAAGGATTCATCAATTTCAACTGTTTTCCCTAAATTTTGAGTATATTCGCGTAACTCAAACAATTCCTTTTTATCCAATGCCAAGAGGTATTGTGTGAGTATGTCGGGATGAGTGATTAACAGCGATACGAATGCACCCATTCGGTTTGGTTTTTTCTCTAATTGGTCATTCAGCCATTTTTTCATAAATACGAAGTATTTCTTTAAAGAAGGAGTTTTGAGATATTGCGCAAACAACGCACCCGTCATTACCATTGAATCCATATCAAACAATAGTAATCTCAAAAACCTGATGAAAGCGTATGATCCGCGTTTGGGCGGCAAATCTTCAATGTTTTGGATCAATTCAACAATCAATTTCCCGTTATTTTCACCGAGTATTTGCAAAACATCATCCCAATAAATCATACCCTTGAATATTTTAAACATCTTGAGGATATTCAGCGCTTTATTTCTGGTCCATTTCACGGGATAGTTATCGGGAGGGGTGCCGGCCATAATCCCGTTAAATACGGTAATTTTTTTCAGATGTTGATTGATCCAGTCAACAATCTTCTTACCAAGATGGCAAAGATAATCCATGTTTTCATAATAGTGCGTCATCAGTCTAAGCGCCGGTCTTACGGCACCTAGACTTGTGAACCCCATAATATTTGCGACATGATCAAGATTGTCGAGGTTAGTTTCATCGCTGAAATCGAAAGTGTCATCAACAGAAACCAGCAATTGATAAACATAGAAGAACATTTCGAGGAAGTTAAATATATTTTGCAAATTTTGGTAGACATTTGCAGTTTGAACTTCCTTTTGCCGTAAAATTTCTATGGTATCTCTTGAACCGTGTTCATGAACACCATGAATTGTTTTCAACATGTTCATTAAGCTGTGTATCAGTCGCAGTCCGTGATTTTTGGGACTAATCCAGGGTGAATTCATGTCAAAACGGAGCAATTCCTGTACTTCGCCCATCATGCCGCGTAAGTACCCTTCATGAAGGCGAAGATTTCCGCTGTCAAAGTAAAACTGATTGATAATTGCCGTTTCGAGTTCTTTTATAAGCGTTTCATCTCCTAAAAGATATTCAGTCAGAAGTAACTCAGAAATAAGAACAAAGTTTCCAACTCCCCGGTTTAAATAGCTTTTAAAATCTTCCAGGGTTGTCAGAAACATTGAACTGGCAACACGTTCCGAAAGATAAAAATGCATTTTTGTTGAATATTTAAGAAACTCGTTGCTGACTTGACTGATCACCCGATTCCAAAATGTTTTATCAATACTCTTTTTGATAAATACACCGACATCGAGATCGTCTTGATCAAGAATCATACCAACATTGCCAATGGCAATTCCTTCAAATGGTATATCACCTGCAATAACTTTTATTAGGCATTTCAAGTAACTGGATATCAAGTTCTTCAGTTGGAAGCGAAGCCGAATCAAGATGTGCTGGTAAACTTGTATTCTTCTTTCATGATTAGTTGATTCCCGTCGAAGCCAATCAATATTGAGGAAATGAAGTTGTAATTGCTGTAAAATAACATAAGTTCCGAGAAAGGAACGGATTTCTTTAGCATCTTTGGCAACGGATATGATCGTCTCCATTTCACGGTTGTAGTTGTGAGCTTTTCGCCACAATCTGACATGGCCGATTAATCCGCACTCATCGAGTCTTTGATGCAAAGGAGCACTGTTCTCTTCTACAACACGCAGCGCTTTTTTAAAATGATTTGACAATATTCCCAGACTACTGACCAGATCCTCAACCGATTCCAGCATTTTCGCCGAATCCTTTCTCTCTTAGTGAATTTCAGCTAGATCCCCAAACCACCATCAACTCCCAATACCTGCCCAGTGATGTAGCCGGCACCTTTTGAAATTAAAAATGCAACTGCCTCCGCGACATCCTCTGGTTTTCCAGCACGACCGCAAGGTATTTTTTCAAGCCACGATTGTTTGGCCGAGTCTGAAATAGCACGAGTCATATCTGTATCGATAAAACCTGGTGCAATGGCATTAACGGTTATATTATATCTCGCTAATTCCAAGGCAAGCGTTTTTGTAAATCCGATCAAACCCGACTTGGAAGCGGCATAATTAGCTTGCCCGACATTACCTCTCGCTGCAACGCTTGACAGGTTTACTATACGACCTCTTTCGGATTTTCTAAGTAGAGGGGCTGCATACTTGGCACAGAGAAATGCACCTGTCAAGTTTACATCTATAACCTGTTGCCATTGCTCGGGTTTCATCCGCAAAAATAAGTTGTCTCGTGTTATCCCCGCATTGTTGACTAAAAAATCAAGTTTATCATGTCGCTGTTTTATTGACTGAAACATTGCTTCAACTTCAGACGAGGAAGCGACATTTACAGTATATCCTTCTATTCGATCACCTGCTGCATGATCTGATATCTGCATGATCGTCTGATCAATTGTCGGTTTGTCCAGGTCAACGATTATTATATTTGCCCCTTCTGAGTACATTCGTTGCGCAATCGCTTGTCCTATGCCCCTGGCAGCTCCAGTTATAATTCCCGTCAATCCTTCATATTTGATTGCCATTGTCAGTTATCCCCCTTCTAAAATCAAAATTAATTGAATTGCTTGTATTTTAACTCAGTCGATAAAAATTTTCAGTATTAAATCCATTATCAATTTCTTTAACGTGACGATCTGCATCACTGCGATTAAAAATTTCAAAAAAATCAACTAATTGTTTGCCGAGAGACTTGACACAGACAGGACAGCCAATTATTTTGAGACGGTTCTTGTCTGTTTAGACTCATGAGCTTGTTAGGAGTAGTCAGATGATCATCAAACTATTAGATATTCCACCGGAAGGATTGAATCTGAGTATCAGCATATCATCTGATGAGTTTGAAATTAGCTCAAAGTATGAAATTATTGAAGATCCGGTAAAATTTGACGGAAATGTAAAACTGATGTCATCCGGATGTCTTGTAAGTGGTCATCTGAAAGGCAGCTGGAAACTCAGTTGCGCCAGATGCCTGAAGTTTTTCACGTTACCGGTTGACGGAAAATTTCGTGTCTTTTTCAACCGGAATTTCAACAAAGACACCGATTCGATTCTGGAATTAACTCAGGAGCAACTTGAGGAAAAAGAGTTAAACAGTAACGAAATAAATTTAACAGAGATTATTCGAGAAGAGATGATCCTGCGTATTCCGATGAAACCAATATGCGAGGGAACATGCAAGGGATTGTGCCCATCTTGCGGACAGGATTTAAACATAGCATCATGCAATTGCGAGAAGAACGCAGTGAATCCTCAGTTTGCCAAACTGAAACAATTTTTACAAAAGTGAGGAAAAACAAATGCCAGTACCGAAAAGATCCACGACACATTCAAAGAAGAAAATGAGAAGTTCAACCAAACGGATTATTCCGAGGAATTTATCCGTATGTCCCAAATGTCAATCCCCTAAATTACCGCATCGAGTTTGCGAAAGTTGTGGTTATTATGGTTCCAAACAGGTACTGCAAATCGAAGAAGAATAAAATACTAGTACCTGTGGATTCTGGATTGGTAACCCGTGGAAATCATCATTGATACATTGGGCGGAGAAAAAGGTCCAGTTCCTGCTGTTCTCGGTGGTCTCAAAGCGCACTCTGCACTTGGTGTGGATATTGCTTTTGTTGGTAATTCAAAGAGCATTACGGATATAATTCGTCAGCAGAATTCAACATTCCAGTCGTATCGAATCATTCATACCGACCAGAAAATTCTGATGTCTGAACCTCCCGCTGAAGCCTTACATCAGAAGCCAGACGCATCAATTTCGCTGGCAATGAGGGAAGTGGCTGAGCATAGAAGCCACGCTATTGTGAGTGCTGGACATACAGGAGCAACCGTTGTGGCAGCGCGAAACCTTCTTGGGTTACTGCCA
>JAFGJC010000045.1 GCA_016929305.1 candidate division CSSED10-310 bacterium
CACCTTCAGGCACAGCGCTACAGAGCGGCTCAGGAACAGTTTGAAAAACTCCTCAAACAGGACCCGGATAACATCGATCTGCTGGTAAACCTGGCTAAATGTTATGAGAAGAACAATCAAAGGGAACAATTATCGAATATTGATAAAAAGATCGCTCAAATGAATAATTCAAATACCGAGTCTCGCCTGCGGCTCGCCCGGTATTATGAATCGAATAATAAAATAGATGAGGCGTTGCGCTACTATCGTGAACTGTTGACGCTTACACCGAAATCGGCTGAGGTGTTGAGTCATTTATCGCTGTTGTCGCGAAAATCAGGCAATACCAATGACGCCATTTTATTTACCCGCCAGTATCTCGCCATTGCCGATAAAGATGCGGAGGCGCATCGCGACCTTGGCGACTTGTACTATGAACAGAAGAATTATGATGGCGCGCTTGCCGAATATCGTCGTGCGCTCCAGCTTGATCCTGCCGTAAAAGGGTTTTATAAAAGATATGCCGAAATAGTGATCGCTAAAGGTGAACAGAATGAGGTAATCAAAGCGCTTTCAGGTGTGGTTGCAGCGGGGAATGCCGATCTGAGTACCTACATGACTCTCGGACTAATGTATCAGAAAAAGAAGGAATACATTGATGCCATAGAAATGTACCAGAAGGCATTGGAACTGGAACCGTCAAATTTCGACGCACTCACGGCACTCGCATCGTGTCAGGCGACGAGTGGGGAAGTAGGCAACGCGATCGTTTCTTACGAACAGGCAATAATGATGAATCCCAAGGCGGTTGCGGAGTTAAAGGAGCTGGGAGATCTCTATCTCAGGGCGATGCGAACCGACGAAGCATTCAAGATGTATCAACAGTTTTTTACGAAAGATTCGAGTGATCAGGAACTCGCAGTCAAGCTGGGTGCCTATTCATATGATAAAGATGATTATGCCGGAGCGGTGAGATATTATCAACTAGGTATTAAAAAAATCACCCCTGAAGATGCAATAAAATATGCCGATGCCTGCAACAGGACGGGCAACAGCAGTAAAGTATTTACCGTCCTGTTGCCGCTGAAATCGGATAAGAAAATTAAAGGGACCATACAACGGGATTTGTACAAATCGCTCGCGCAGGCATTTGAAAAAGATTCGAATCTCGTCGCTGCGGCACAGGCATACGGTGACTATAACGATCTTCCCGGTGTACATGATCCCGATGCCGCGTTCAAGCAGGCGTTTCTTTTTGAGAAAAAAGAACCGATGAATGCCCAAAAAATATACGAGGCGAATATTAAAAAATATCCCGCGGATTACCGAAATTTTCTTCGGTTGGGGCTTATGTATTCCGAACGCAAGGATATGTTGACAAAAGCTGTGCCGTTGTTTACTCGGGTGACCGAACTTGCCGATTCCGTCCCCTCGGTATGGCTTGAACTGGGGAAGATATACGGGAAAATGGGCAATGATGACGAGGAACTGAGGGCGTACCGGCGGTATGCCGAGATCGATCCGCAGAATGTGGAAGCAAACCGGCGCATCGGAATACTTCTTTTAAGAAAAGAAAAGTTCAAC
Source organism: candidate division CSSED10-310 bacterium (assembly GCA_016929305.1). Lineage (GTDB taxonomy): Bacteria > CSSED10-310 > CSSED10-310 > CSSED10-310 > JAFGJC01 > JAFGJC01. Next base: position 1,564 of record JAFGJC010000045.1, read on the forward strand.
GAGGGGATCGTATTCCTTGAAATCGCCAATACGATGCAACCGAATGATCCGGAAGTGATGCCTATTTTAGCGAAAGGTTATTGGAAGACCGGGCGTATTGATGAGGCGATTGCACTTTTAAATACGGCGAAAGAGCAAAAGAGCGACGATCCCGAGATCCGTTTTCAGCTCTTCGAACTCTATCAGAAAAGCGGACAGAAAGCAAAGGCCCAGAAGGAGATCGAGGATTTAATCGCCATCAAACGGGACAATCGATACATGCTTCTTTACGCTGAAGCACTTGCAATGCAGGGAAAAAACAAGGAGGCGGCGGACGTCGTTGAAGAGATACTCGCAACCGATCCTGAAAACATTCCGGTTTTAATGCTGAAAGGCAAAATCCAACGTTCACTTAAACAGTACGATGAAGCGGTTGAAACCTACAAGGAGATCAGTTTTATTCAACCAGATCATGCACCTTCGATACTGGAACGGGCGGAAACACATTTAGAGCAGTCGAAACCGCAATGGGCGGAAACGTTTTTTAAACGGGCTTTGCGGGTTGATCCCACACTGGGCAGGGCAGAACTGGGGCTCGCGAGAATTGCGAAACTACGGAGAGACATGGCCGGGTATCATGAACACCTTGAAAATGCACGCCGCCTCAGTCCGGATGATGACGAAATACGTGATGAGCTAAAAAAGGCCAGCAGATAAATAGCTGATTATTTTGCTGCGGGAAAATGATACAATATTCATTTAGATGAGACGTAATTTATGCAAGAATTAATGCCGATGAATTTAGAAGACGATCAGGGTGCATTTGATCTCTGGATGAAAGGGGATGAAAAAGGGTTTTCGACTCTTTATGAAAAATACAAGAACCGGGTTTTTGGTTTTCTTATTCGAATGACCGGTGACCGTGAAATCGCCGAGGACCTGCTTCAGGAAACTTTTTTTGCAGCATTAAGAAATGCTGATCAGTTTGACAGGTCTCGAAGTTTTTTAAGCTGGTTATTCGGAATCGCCCATAAACGAACGATCGACTATTTTCGTCATGTAAAGGTCGAGACCGATCATAAAGAGGATGCGGGGAATGCTGTAGGAAGCAGGATTGACCGTCCCGACCAGGAACTGATGAATAAAAATATTCAGGTAATAGTTCGGGAAGCGGTGGCGGAACTCGATCCGCTCCAAAAAGAGGTTTTTTTGTTACGTGAAATGGCGGGAGTTCCGTTCAAAGAGATTGCGGTAATTATGAATTGTCCGATAAATACTGCCCTTGGAAGGATGAGGTTGGCTTTGAAAAACATCCGGAAAGAACTAAAAAAGAGGGGGATTGATGGCGTGTAATATGTGGGAAGAGATGGGATTGCTTTTTAGTTCCGGTGAATTGAACGAACAGGAACAACAGGTCTTTACGGAGCATATGCAACAGTGTCCGGAATGTGCCGGTGAATGGGAAACGTACCGGAAAGAAAAGAAACGATTCTTTACAATAGAGGTGCTCGGCGAGGCTCCTTCATCAGCATGTGATGCAGAAATTCTTCGTGTCTGTTCCTCAGGCCGCCGTCGGGCGGACTCTCTGCGCCTTTTTCCTCTGTTCCTTAAAAAATCAGCCATCTCTCTCGCTCTCTTTTTTATCGGTTTTACCATCGTCGGGTACCTCACCTTGAAAATGGATTCCTC
>JAFGJC010000046.1 GCA_016929305.1 candidate division CSSED10-310 bacterium
TTAACGTCAAAACCATCTGGAGTTCCAGTCTACATCGATAATGAAGCGAGAGGGAGAACGCCACTTCAATTGGATAAAATATGCCCTGGAAAACACAGGATTCGAGTCGATCTTGGTTCTTATTCAGGATGGAGTGAAACCGTTGATATCGAGGAGGAGAAAATCTGTAAGATTCACGCATTTCCTCGTCCAACGCTGATTTTCCTGGGTTGTGCCGGACCTGATTTAAATCTTGCTGACGATGCAACTCGTCGAATAGATGATTGGTTTAAACAAACCGGATTGTTTAATATGCCAGACGATGATACTGCCGGGAAAATCAGAGTCAAACCGTCCGTTGCTGCGCTTAAAGAAATGCTGGTAACTGTGGCAGGCGAGGAACCCATGCCATGGGAAGATATTTTGGAGACCTTGCCGGCTTCAATACCTGAAGTCGATTCAAGATTGATGGCCGTTGCAGAAATAGGCGACCCGAGAGAGGACATTCCAGGATCTCTCTATTTTTTTCATACCGGTCAGCTTAAACCGGATCGAATTCCTTTTGCACCAGGATTACCCGCGGAAAAGATCCCCGACAATATCGTGAAAACTATTGATGCAATACCATCGATTGCTCGCTTGTGGTTAGGAATGACACTTATCGACTACAATGGCCGGATCATGATTATTGAAATAGACAATGACGGTCCTGCTGTTTTTACCAATACCAAACCAGGTGATTTTTTAACTCATTTTAATGGTGTTCAGATCAACACATATGTGGAATTAAAGAAACTCCTGGAAGACACGCGCATCAGCGAAACAGTCCAGATAACCGTTAAACACAGTTCAGAGAGCAAAACCTATACACTTCGATGTCAATGGTCACCAATTATGTATCCAATTCAGGATACGAATTTTTTATATAATTATGCATTAGCCTGGCTTGAAGAAAGGAGTTTTCTTCCTGCCACCCGCACTGCTGCACTTTTAAATATCGGCATATGTTATCTTGCCCTCAATGATCCCAAGAATGCTCTCAGTAAAGGTTTCAGTTTAATTGAAAGCCTTGATGATAAAGGAATCACCAAAGACACACTGAATTATCTCATCGCTTTAACTTATAAAAAAATGGGATACCGCGAGCAGTCTGAGGATTATCTTAAGAAAATACCCAAGGATACTAACGCACGTGTCATCGATATAAATGGTCCAATGCTTCATCCCCTTTTGAGTTCTGACTTATAGCCCCCGTCGCCGAGTACAATGTCTGATTATAAATTGCATAAATCGTCAAACGTTCACATACCGGGACAACAAACATTTTTAAAAGAACTTTTCAGTGTTGCATCCAAACAGAACGCTTTGGATTTAACTGAAGGTCGAATTTCCAGGACGATTTGGATTATCGCTTTACCACAAATCATCACGAATTCGATGCAGAGTTTATTCAATATTGTCGATATGTTTTGGGTCGGTCGATTAGGCACCGATGCTATCGCAGCCGTAGCTGTAGCCGGCGCGTTGCTAATGGTTTTGTTTATGGCAATCATGGGAGTGGGTATCGGAGCTTCGGCGATGATTGCGAGGGCTTTCGGAGGGAATCGGTTCGATGACGCAAACCGGGTTGTCGCCAACGGTATTGTTCTGAGTATCATCATCGCAATCCCCGTATCAATTCTTGGCGGTTTTTTTCCGCACCTGCTCATGAAAATCATGGGTGTAACGGGTAATGTGTTTGATCTTGGCGAAGCATATCTAACAACAATTTTTCTGAATAGCATTTTTATTTTTCTGACATTTGTCATCAATGCGGCATTACAGGGTACAGGAGATGCCGTGACGCCTATGAAAATAATGTCGTTGGCACTCCTATTTAATACGATACTGGATCCGATATTAATATTCGGATGGGGTCCCTTTCCGGAACTCGGTGTCGTTGGAGCTGCATGGACAACGGTCTTTTCACGCGCGCTGGCATCAATGGCATTCATCATTGCACTCCTGAAAAACAAGCTTAGATTGAAACTGGAGGTTAAGTTTCTCAAACCAGACTGGTTTCTCATTCATCAGATCATTAAGTTGGGCTTTCCTGCTTCAATACAACTAAGCTTAAGAAGTATCATGGCCATCGTGCTGATGCGGCTGGTTGTAAATTTTGGAGATGCAGCGGTTGCTGCATATGGTATTGGAAATCGGTTGTTTATGTTGGCACTTTTTCCAGGTTTTGGATTCGGTGTAGCAGCAGCAAATCTCGTGGGTCAGAATCTGGGTGCAGGGAAACCGAATCGATCTCGTGAGAGTGCTTACAGCACGGTTATGTATTATTTTTTCTTTTTATCTTTGATGTTGGTTGCGTTTCTGGGTTTTCCTCATACTCTGATCAGCTGGTTTTGTAGCAACGATACACCAGAATATCCCGCAGTAGTAGCTTTGGGTTCACAAATGCTTCGTATTGTAGCTTTGGGATTGCCCTTTCTGGCGGTTTCGCTAATTCTGAATCGAAGTCTAGGAGGTGCCGGGGATACTTTCACACCGATGATAATTACCTTGATAAGTCTTTGGGGTATTCAAGTGCCCTCCGCCGTGTTTTTAAGCAAAACTTTTGGTGTATCCGGGATATTCTGGTCAGGAACGCTAGCGCTTATTGCTTCTGCAATAATGGCGTTTACTTGGTTTCATCGCGGTCATTGGGAAACCAAACGCATTATGTTCTCAAAGGTTAAACCTTTGTCATGAATAGGTCTTATTTTTATGAATTTATCTTTGCCGAAGGGGGGACTCGAACCCCCACAGGCTTGCGCCCACTAGACCCTGAACCTAGCGTGTCTGCCAATTCCACCACTTCGGCGCAACATCAAGCTTACGACATAATGAACATTGGAGGTTGTGTTGTCAAGAAAAAAGAAACATCAGATTACGGACAATCTTGAGCAAAAAATCATAGCTTATTTTAAAGAAGCTACCGGGACTCAAACAGTGAGTTCCGTCATCAAATCACTAAATATTTCTGGGAATCAGTCTCGTTTTGTGTGGGGAAAAATTCGAGACTTGGAAAAAAAAGGAATATTAGAAAGACATCCAAAAAACCGGTATGGTCTTGCGCCAAAACCTCAGATTATTAAAGGGGTTTTCAAGCGTCGCTTTTCTGGTTCAGGTGATATTGTTCTGGATGATAATACACGATATTCAATAACTAAAGAATCAGCCAAATATCTTGTCGATGGTGATTGTGTTGAATGTGTGTTATCGAAAATGAAAAAAAACAAACTTTCACGCGCTATACCACTCCGTATTTTTAATCCCAGAACAGAACCCATCGTCGGTATCATTGACAAAAAAAGCTCAAAACTAACCATTAAACCACTTGATCCAAAAATATGCGGTTCGATCGCTATTTCGGGTCGAAAATTAAAATCGCTTGATGATCAATTAATTGTACTGATCGTTCTTACCGGACGAAATAAAACACCTCCATATTTAACGGGAAAAATCGTCCGAGTTATCGGAAAACCGTTTTCTAAAGGTGTTGAAACGGAAATACTCATTCAAAAGCATAATCTTCGCGATGAATTTCCTCAAAATGCTTTGGAAGAAGCTTTCAGCATTCCTAAAGACATACCACTTTCCGAAATTGAAAAACGGATTGATCTTCGAAATGTCTTTACGATCACCGTTGATCCCAAAGACGCAAGGGACTTTGACGATGCGTTGACGATTGAAAAAACATCTTCCGGGTATCGGCTTGGTGTTCATATTGCTGATGTGAGCTATTACGTTGATAAAGATACTGCTATAGATCAGGAAGCTTACAATCGGGGTACTTCCGTATATCTTCCCGAAAGAGCTATTCATATGCTTCCACCCCGATTGGCAACGGATATTTGCTCACTCAGACCAGGCGTTGATCGGCTTACGTTGACAGTGTGGATTTTACTGGATAACAGCGGAAACTTGATTTCTGGAGCGTGTGAAGCAAGTATCATCAGATCCGACGCTCGATTAAGTTATGACGAGTTTCTGACACTGTCAAAAAACGCAGTAGATTCCGAAAATATCGTTTTAGGGAATACATGTAAAATGCTGACAGATATCTGTAAACTACTACTATGCAAGCGAATCGAAAGAGGTGTACTGGATCTGGATATTCCTGAAACCGAATTTGAATTTGACACTACCGGGAAAACAATTGGAATCCACAAGAAAAAACGGAGTATTGCTGAGCAGTCGATAGAAGAGTTTATGATCGCGGCAAATGTCGTTGTAGCTGATATGTTGGATCGTAAAAAAATAAAATATCTTCGAAGAATACATGAACCACCTGATTTAAACACCTTAAAAGAACTAAAGTTGAATCTAAGTAAACTCGGTATTGATTCGCCACCGAATCCGCTGGATGCGGATCAGGCGCGCGGTATGTTGAGCACAATTGAATCTAATAGTATCCGATCGGCAGCATCCTATCTGATACTGCGAGCCATGCGACGCGCGGTATATTCTCCAAAAAAGACAGGGCATTACGGCCTTGCTTTGAGATCATATACCCAATTCACATCACCTATTCGACGCTATCCAGATTTAGATGTACATCGAGCAGTAAAAAGAGCTATAGGTATCGTCAAGCACAGCAAGTCAGAGGATCTTGCACTCAAAGCAAAATGGCTGTCTGACCGCGAACGAATCGCGCAGGAAGCGGAGTGGGATGCCATCCGTCGATTAAAAGTGCTGTTCATGAAAAATTATGTTGGCCATCGATTTCAAGGATCTGTCACACATGTTGAACCCTTCGGTGCTTTTATTGAAATTGATGAGCCTTATGTGGAAGGTTTTCTACCTGTATCCCGCCTTCCAGAATATTATCTTTATCGAGACGATGAAAATGCACTTGTAAATCCCGGACAAAGCATTATTATCAAACCAGGAACCTTGGTAAATATCATTGTTGCCTTGGTTGACGAAAAAAGAGGTTTCTTGGAATTTGAACTTTCATCAGGTTGATGTTTTTTGATCTCTTTTAGATTTAAAGAAATCAGCCGCAAGAATACTGATTTCGTAAAGCACCCACATCGGCCCTGCCATCATTAATTGCGTAATGACATCAGGAGGTGTCAATATTGCTGCGAGAGTAAACATGATTACGATGGCATATTTTCGCTGTTTTCTAAGAAAAGACGGCGTAACAAGCCCGATCCTTGCCAAGAATGAGATAAGTATTGGCATCTCAAAAATAGCGCCGAATGCAAGCAACAGGCGAGTCGCAAATTTGAGATATTCATTCAGCGATATCATGGGTTTGATACTATCACTCGAAAATTTGATAAAGAATTTAAATCCCCAAGGGAAAACCTGATAATATGTAAATACAGCACCAAGGATAAAAAACAATGTGGATATGATAACAAATGGAATCATGTATTTTTTCTCATGAGCATAGAGTCCTGGAGAGATAAATCGCCAAATCTGATAAAAAATCACCGGTGAACTCAAAAAAATTCCCGCAAAAATCGAAACCTTCAAGTAGACAATGAAGACTTCCGGCAGGCTTGTAAAAACCATCTGCTTTTCCGCTTCAGGTAATACATCGATGAGTGGTTGGGATAAGAATCTAAATATTTGTTCCGCAAAGGCAAAGCATGCAATAAATCCTACCAGGACCGCTAACAAGGCACGAATAATCCGTGTGCGCAATTCCGTTAAATGTTCCATCAATGACATTTCGCAGGATTCCGGTTCTTTACGGGAAGATTTTTGTGCCGTCATAAAGCCGGATTAACCGATTTTTCCTGGTGGATTAACCGAACCATTATCGGATTGCTCGTTATCAGGTGCATCAGATGTTGACTCAACATCTTCTATAGGCGTTTCAATCGCAACAGCTTCTTGAGATTCAGCTTCATCCTCAGGCGGTTTCGATCGTGAATGTTTTTGTGAATGGTATTCAGACTCAATATTATTTAAATCAATTGCGGATTTCAGATCGTTTGTAACTCTGCGAAATTCAGCAAAACCTTTCCCTAAAAGTCTAGCAAGCTCTGGGAGTTTTTGTGGTCCAAAGATTATCAGTACGACCACTAATATAACGAGTATCTCTGTAAAACTGATTCCCATCATGCCGTCTATTTTAACTTTCGCCAATATATTTGTCGAGACTGTTAGAACGATGCTATACTTGGGTGGTGGAAAAACAACGTCTGCCCAAATCGATGCAGTACATTTTCGGCCCGGTTGCTTCGCGGCGACTTGGACGGTCTTTAGGAATCGATTTAATCCCATTCAAGACATGCACGTTGAATTGCAGGTATTGCGAATGTGGGCCAACAACCCATTTAACAATTGAAAGACGGAAATTTGGCCCGGAAACCCAAATTCTGGACGAGATCGAATATTCTGTTACCAAGCTACAAGATCAGATAGATTTTATAACTTTTGCCGGATCAGGAGAACCTACATTAAGTCTTTCCTTGTCCAGTGCCATAAAAAAAATAAAGGAGATCTCAACAGTCCCGGTTGCTATGCTGACCAACGGCACACTTCTCTATCGCCCTGATGTTCTGTTAGATATCAGTTCTATCGATGTACTTATACCCTCCCTGGACGTTGTTAATGCGGATATGTTTGACTACTTAAACAGACCACATCCCGATCTTTGTTTTGACCAATACATTGAGGGTTTGAAACAGCTTCGTAAAAAATATCAAAATACCCTCTGGCTCGAAATTTTGTTATGCAAAGGAATAAATGATTCCGCAAAAGATTTAGAACTGATGAAAAAATTACTTCAGGAAATCAATCCTGATGCCATCCAGATGAATACAGTCTTCAGACCTGGCACAGATCCTGACTTAAAACCTTTAAGCGAAGCTGAACTCTCAACGATACAGAGGTTTCTCGGATATCCGGAATCACCCAGACCAGCGATTATTGGAGGTATTCCGGTACAAGAAAGTCCGGAAAGTTTGCCAACAAAACGCATTCGTGAAATATTGCAGCGCAGACCTTCAACTGTTGACGATCTGGCGAATGGATTACAAGTCTCTCTAACCACGGTCAGACAAGTTATTCATCGATTATCAAAGAATGAATCACTAATAGCCACAAACAAGAACGGACAGATTTTTTATTCACTAGCTGGTGACAAAAACAGTACACATGATGCAGTTTAAAAGTGTTTGTTTCGATCTGTTCGATACACTCATTATTTTCGATGACAACCGGTATCATGCAGATCTTTCGAATATAGCCAAAATACTTGGATTTGATACAGAAACTTTTCATCAGGCATTTCGCCGCACACAAGATGCAGCACTCGCCGGAATTTTTGAAACTGTAGAAGATCGATATCAAGCAATATTGAATCAAATTAATCATTTTTCCGAGTCAAATCTAAATGAGCTAATTCGTCTTGAAAATGAGGCATTATTGAATTGTGTCACACTGGTTCCCGGCGTGCAGGAAATGTTGATTTCTTTGGTATCTCATGGAAAAACACTTGCCGTCATATCAAATTCCAGCGCAACAGGCTTAAAGATTATGGATTTATTAAAGATATCGAAACATTTCGACGAAAAAATATTTTCATTCATCGAAAAAATAGCTAAACCTGATCCCGCCATTTACCTTCTGGGATGCGATCGTCTAGGAACATTGCCGGAAGATGTCGCTTTTGTTAGTGACGGCGACAAGAATGAGCTTGAGGGTGCAGCAAAAGCTGGAATTACTCCCGTTCGTTTTGATCCATCCAGACAATATGAATCAGCGGCATTACCTCCCGGCACGTATGAATGTAGATCTGTTGAGGAGTTGACACATTTCCTGTTGATTTAAAAACTACGTCTGATGGACCACTGATAGACCCAATCATTACCGATTGATTTAAAATCAGTTTTTCGAGCCCATTCAAAATGCCATTCGACACCTATAAACCAAAAATTTATACCCATTCCCACAGATCCATAAAGATCTCCTTCGACTTCAGATGTGTCCGGATCATCAAATGTGTCTCTGAATGATTCGCCCTTACTCCATACTGCACCTGCATCTGCAAACAATTTACCGCGAAATCCATAAAACCCTACTCCCCCGGGAAATTGAATGCGATCAACAAGAGGAAATCGAAGTTCCAGGTTCGTCAATGCCACGTAATTGCCGACAATGGTGTTATAATCATATCCACGAATCGTATTGTAACCACCCACACCGTACAACTCCGGCGGATCACCACTGGACAGAATACCCCACTCTCGAAATGCAAAGAGTGAACGTTTACCGATCGGCACATACGCGCGGTAATCAAAATAAGTGTTGGTATAATCTTCGTATTCACTGGAAAAAGTAATTGGAATTCTAACTGAAATCCTGAATCGTTGCCCGCTATAGGCTTCTGCATATCCTGTCAAAGGTTTGAAGCGAGTTGTATCACCGACAACTGCAGGCTCAATAAAACTGAATTTCTCATTGTTGGCTATTAATCCGGGAATTTCGAAATCATAATCCTTGGTAAAAAATCCGGCATTGAGTTCTACTCTGTAAAATGTCGTGATCGGATAGGAATACTGAGCGAAA
>JAFGJC010000047.1 GCA_016929305.1 candidate division CSSED10-310 bacterium
ATAATTCGAGACGAAACCGAATTGAACCGTATTCAGAAATATATAATTGATAATCCCTGACCCTAAAACGGTCCATACCACCAATTGACCGTTTCCAGATTCGACAACATCTGATCCATCGATTCATTCATCACCATGGCATGAAACCATAGGTGTCTGACAGTATCCTGACCGGTGTCAGGCCAGGTGAACGAGTCAATGAACGTTATCCGTGTAAACCCATGATCCAGGTTCATCATTCCCGAACACAGTGTTGAAGGATCCTGAGGATCATAATAACTCCACGCCGGCCAGAAATAGAACGCATTATAAATCTGGAAAGCACAGAATAACCGTGCATTGTAGATTGGTTCTCCGGAATTGTACAGCAGCGATTTGACAAAAAACAGCTGTTCCGGATGTGCTGCCGCCGGCATTTCAAAACTGATCGTCACGGGATGGAATGGATCAGGAGTCGGTGTCGGTATTACCGGCGGTTCGGAACGAACCGAGTAATGAATAAATCCGTTACTTCCGAAATTCTCCGAACAGAAAGTTGTCGGTCGACCGCTCCCATCAAAAGCGGCACATATACCGCTGGATGCCTCAATCTCAAATATCGTCTCAAAATACCATGACGCTCCACTTTTCATAGCCATTGTAATCTGGTCCGTATTTTTGTCATTGAAAATAATATATGCATGATTGTCATCGTCAATTATGATTGAGCTGTATGAGCCGGGTTTGGAAAACCATTTCACCGTGTCATAATTCCATTCCTCAGTGACCGGATCACGAGTTGCGTATACCAGCCGGTATTCGGAAGCTTTGCCGATAACGGTATAGGACACATGCACCTTGCCGGTCGCATCCACTTTCATATCGCAACTGTGATCCACTTCCATACCGAGACCGATGACTTCCGTAACGGGATTGTCCTCACCCCTGATATAAATCAATCCGCCGTCAATGGTCCGGCAGGCAAGAAGGTGCATCGTTCCGGAGCTGTCAAAACACAGCATCGGAGTGCTGTAATAGCCCAGTGATAAGGCGTTCTCAATCCAGTTGCCTTCGATCCGTTTGCAGAGTGTCAGGATTTGATCATCGCCATTCGTGATTGCAATGTAAGGTGTCATACCATCTTTGAAGGCCAGACTTGTATGCGCATATCCCGCATCACACACATCCGATATTTCCCAACCGGTGTCTAGCTTTTCTGCAAAGCGTATTCGGTAGTGACTCGAGTCATAATAGCTGATTCCCGGATGTCCAGAGGCATTCAGATCGATGCATAATCCCCATCCCGTGTTGCCGGAATCATCGACATCTTCAATTGTCCAACCCGTTCCATTGTAATATCCATAACAAAGTTGGGCGCTTGTATCCATGCCGGTAAAACACACATGGGGCGTTTGATATTCATCGTATATCAGCGTTCTTCCCGCGCCGATCGTTCCCTTTTCCGGTAAAACACTGTCGTTCCATGTCGAACCTTCTGCAGGTTGAATGCAGAACCATAACATCGCTATAACAATGAATGTTTTGATTGTTCCTGATTTCATACCTCAATTCCTCTCTTCATATATTAAAGATAACATTTCCAACGATTATTGTGCAGAACAAAAAATTTTTTTTCGCCACAGTGTCATTTTTACACCCCGAACGAAAGATCTCAGTTTTTGGGTTTAGATGTCACGGGAGGTGTTTTTCCGCTGTCCAGGTATTTACCTTAATTCTCTGGTATAATCATTATCCGGGAAGGCCGGCGAAGAGGAGTATCCGGAATGACCAGACGAATGATCATCTCCCCGTTTTTTCTGGATCAGGCATTGCCGGAATTGATGGCATTGCAGGATGAACACAGTGTGTTGAATATACCGGAACTTATGGGAGGCAGTCTGCAGGATCGCATCGCGTGTATCCATAAACCCCTGGCGGAGCTTGTTGCATCTGCGGTGCGGGACGGTGTGTTCCCTGCAAGTGTTTCCGGAGACTGCTGTTCTGCAATTGCGGTTCTGGCCGGATTGCAGCGAGCGGGTATTTGTCCATTGCTGATATGGTTCGACGCTCATGGTGATTTCAATACATGGGAAACAACACCGAGCGGATTTTTGGGCGGTATGCCGCTGGCGATCCTTTCGGGTCTCGGCGATCAAATGCTTCCGAAAGCTTTGGACATGAAACCGCTGTCCCATGAACAAATTATCCTTTCTGATGCCCGTTCTCTGGATCCGCTGGAATCGGATTTACTGAGCGGAACTGCCGTCAGACATTACCCGGATCCCGCCGCCCTCTTGTCACTCGACATTAAAGACACTCCAATCTATGTGCATTTCGATACCGATATTCTTCCTTCCGGCATCGTTCCCGCTCAGAACTACCCGGAACCGGGAGGTCCGTCATTGGAACTTATGAAGCGGATATTTTGGAAGCTGAAACATTCTGGCCGGTTGGTTGCGGCATCGCTGTCTTCCTGGAATCCCTCGCTGGACACCGATGGTCAGAGTTGCCGGATCAGTATGAAGCTTTTCAAAATACTCACCGGCTGAATTGTATTTCACAGCCGATGCGGATCAATGGAATTTTCATCGACCGTTTGCCTTTTCCACCCATTTTATGATGTAGTAGAGACTCCAAATGCAACGATCCCGAAGTGGCAGATTTTGTGTTTTAAGATAGGGGGAAATATGGATCAGATCATGTATTACAGCACCAATGGAAAAGCTCCCGATGTCACCCTTGCGGAAGCGCTTCTTACGGGCCAGGCACCGGACAAAGGCCTGTATATGCCCAGAACTATTCCTCAGGTGACGGACGGAGAATTGGCATCTTTGAAAGGGAAAACGTATCCGGAAATTGCGGAATTCATACTTTCAAAGTATGTATTGGACACTTTTTCAAGGGAAGTGCTTCGTGATTTATGTGTGGATGCTTATGATTATGACGTTCCTTTGGAAAACGTTTTTGAAAGAACATATATTATGCGTCTGGACAGAGGACCCACTGCATCGTTCAAGGATTTTGCAGCGCGAATGATGGGTCGTATGATCGGCGCGCTCATGCGGGGACAAAAACGGGAACTGGTGATTTTAACAGCTACGTCCGGCGATACCGGCAGTGCTATTGCCCACGCATTCTATCAAATACCCAATATCCAGGTGATGGTTTTGTTTCCGCCTGCTGAGGTGAGTAACCGGCAGCGCAAACAGATGACAACTCTGGGTGATAATGTCTCAACCGTGGGCGTTTCCGGTAAATTCGATGATTGCCAGGCTTTGGTAAAACAAGCGTTTGCCGATCCTGAACTCTCATCCATTCGCCTGACCTCCGCCAACTCAATTAACATCGGCCGGCTGTTGCCCCAGATTGTCTATTATTTTTATGCATATTCAAAACTGGCAAACCCCGGTGAAGAGATTATCTTTTCCGTACCATCAGGCAATTTTGGCGATATGATGGGTTCCTTACTTGCCAAACGAATGGGATTGCCCATACGGAAAATCATCATTGCGACCAATGCCAATGACGAAGTTCCCAATTATATGGGTACCGGTGTCTACAGCAAAATTGTTCCCTCACGCGTCTGTATCTCCAATGCTATGAATGTCGGTCATCCCAGCAATTTTGCCCGGGTGATTGATATGTATGGTGGATGGATGGATGAAAGTGGAAAAATACATCGCCAGCCGGATATGATTTCCATGCGGAGTGATATGTTCAGTGTGAGTATCAATGATCAGCAGACACGAATGACGATTAAAGATGCCTGGGAATCGAATCGGCTTCTTCTGGAGCCTCATGGTGCCGTCGGTTGGGCGGGATTGAAACGTTATATCGAAGAATCGGGTGACAGCGGATTGATGGTTTCCGTGGAAACGGCACATCCTGCCAAATTCCCGGAGGAAATTGAAGCGCTATTGAACATTGTGCCCGATATACCCCCAAGTTTGATGGGATTGGAGGAAAAAACCGAAGAATATTTCGAGATGCCGGTAGACTATAACACTTTTCGATCGATTCTGAAGGAAAGGTATGAACCATGAAATATATCATAATACTCGGCGATGGCATGGCGGATTATCCTGTTACGGAATTAAAGGGCAAGACACCGCTTATGGTCGCCAATAAGCCCGGTATGGATTTTATTGCGAAAAATGGACGATGCGGTCTTCTTCAGACGATTGATCCCGATATGCCGACAGGATCAGCTGTCGCTAATCTGGCAGTCCTTGGATATGACCCGAGGGATACGTTTCAAGGGCGGGGTGTTCTGGAAGCGGCCAGTCTTGGTGTGGAGCTTTCCGATACGGATATGGCTATGCGGATTAATCTTATATGCGTTGAAAACGACAAGATAAAAAGCCATTCGGCAGGTCATATTACAGACGCAGAAGCCGGTAAATTGATTGCCGAATTGGGCAGCGTTTTTAAAGATCGAGATTTTAAAATTTATCAGGGATTGAGTTATCGTCATTTGCTTGTGATTCCGGGTGGCGATCCTCGAATCGAATGTGCACCGCCCCATGATCATGTTGGCGCAAATCTTAAAGATGTCATGGTTACACCCAAGACGAAAGACGCGTCAGAAACGGCCGATTTACTGAACAGTATCATTCTGGAATCACGGAAAATTTTATCACAACATCCTGTAAACATCGCTAGGATTCAACAGGGGAAACAACCTGCCAATTGTCTTTGGCCCTGGTCACCAGGGCGCAAACCCCGAATGCAGACATTCCAGGAAAGATTTGGAATTAAAGGCGCTGCCATATCCGCAGTGGATCTGATCAAAGGTTTGGCTGTTTATGCCGGTATGGATGTCATTGATGTCGAAGGCGCTACGGGTCTTTATGATACAAATTTTGAAGGCAAAGCGGATGCTTGTCTGAAAGCGATTCTGAATCACGATCTTGTGTATGTCCATGTTGAAGCTGCTGACGAAGCCGGGCACGATCGCAATCTCAAACTGAAAATACAATGTATCGAGGATCTCGACCGACGATTGATTCAACGGATCATAGCCGGTCTGAAATCCATCCCGGACGATGTTGTCCTTGCTGTTCTGCCGGATCATCCGACGCCTGTCGATCTTGGATCACATGTCCGCGACCCGGTACCCGTGGCGATTCTTGATCCGCGTGTACCGCCGGACAACGTGCAGCAATATGATGAAGAAAGTGTCAAATCAGGTCAGCTGGGATATATGCGTCAAGCTGATTTTATTGAAACCGTTTTAGGCTTTAAATAGTTAACTCTAAAGGAGGAAATCATGGGGGATTTAAGAGAAAAACTGGTTATTTCATCGGATCGTTTACATGCGATCAACAACTACATCATGGATCCTGACAACACACTGGTGAACCGGTTTCTGGAAGTGGTTGAAAAATACGGAGGTGTTGAAAAGATCGAACGAAAAGCCAGGGAATCCTCCCTGCTGGAAAATCAGCTCGCTCGCCTGGAGGAAATGCAGTCACCATATCTGGGTGATCTGAAATGGTTCCAGGAAAAAGCCGCTGAAAATGCTTTCATTTCCATTAAGGATTATCGACGCCGCGTATTGGGAAATAAAGCTGACAGCATGCAGTTCAATAACGATTTTGCAGTGACCCTGGAAATCAGCGCATGTCAGTATTTTGAATACCTCAGGGCTCAGGTCGAACAAGCGCTCTCTCAAAGTGAACTCATGCCCGGACGTTTTATCCGCGTGCGGAAGATGAAAGAACAGGAAGCGAACAACGGGGAAATTCTGGCGTTCGCGGCCGCTATGAATATATTTGGAGCGACCTATGTCGAAACGCTGGATACAAAAGGCACCGACGGTTCCAATGTCCATCTGGGTGGACCGGAAACCATCACAGGATACTTCGGCGGCGTCGGAGAACCCAATGACTATGCTCTGAAATGGCTCGATGAATTCCTGTACTACTACACTCAATACGGAATACGACAGGTGCTCAATATCAACCCCGGAACCGTACTCCTCGGGTACTGGCTGCGAAAACTGGGTGTCAAAAATGAATTCAAAATTTCCGTGTATATGGGTAATGATAATCCCTATTCCGTGTTTTGGACCTTGATGACCGCTAAACTGTTCAGCGGGATCGACGGCAGCACTTCCCTCATCGGATTCAATTTCTCCAATTCCGTGAATAACGCGACGATTGAATTATCTGCCGAGTGCCGTAAAGCTTTCGGTCTGGAAGATCTCGTCAGGTTTGAACACCATATTGTTGAAACATATAAGTCCATCGTACGGCAGCCGTATGATCGCAGGAATGAACTCCTGGAAATTGCCGATCACGTGAAAAATATCAGTGCGAAACATGAAGGTGCGGATATTGAAGTTGAAAAGACGCGCGAACATCCCTCCGATATCCTGGATTATTTCCGAGATAAGACGGAAATCATCGAAAGCGGTCACTGGAATGCACTCAGAACGAACTACCTGGATAAACATAATTCCGTCAATGCGACAGCCAAAGCGCTGACGCAAAAAGGATTGACATTTATTGCTGCCAAGAATCTCCATCGCTGAGATAAAGGAGGTCGAACGGATATGGCCAAACTGCAGCCTTTTCGAGCTTACCGCCCTGTGCTTGGTCTGGAAAGCAAAATCGCCTCGCCCCCCTATGATGTAATCAATTCGAAAGAAGCGAGAATCATGGCTGCCGGAAATCAGCATTCTTTTCTGCATGTCGTCAAACCGGAAATTGATCTTGATGAATCGATCGACACTCATGACGAACGGGTTTATGCCAAGGCTCGGGAAAACTTCCAAAACTTCATTACGGAAGGATTCCTGATCCGTGAAGAAATACCGTCATTATATTTGTACCGGCTGGTGATGGGAGAGCATTGGCAGATCGGGCTTGTCGCAGGCGTCAGCGTACTTGAATATGAAACGGATAAAATAAAAAAACATGAACTGACACGGAAAGACAAGGAGGATGATCGGACGCGGCATGTGGATGTCGTCAATGCGAATGCCGGTCCAGTTTTTCTGACCTACCGGTCACAACCTGAAATCGACGCTAAAATAGCATGCCTCTGTCAAAACATACCAATCTATGATTTTACGGCGAATGATGGCATCAAACACACCATCTGGGTTATCTCACATCCTTACGATCTGGACGAAATCCGGCACCTTTTCACACAGGTGCCGGATCTGTATGTTGCCGATGGGCATCATCGAAGCGCTTCCGCAGCACGGGTCGGTGCTGCCCGGCGTGCAATAGATCCGTCCCCCTCCGGTGAAAAGGTATACGACTATTTTCTTGCCGTGCTGTTTCCGCACGATCAACTGGCAATTCTGGATTACAATCGTGTCGTAAAAGATTTGAACGGTTTGAGCCGGGAAGCGTTTCTGAAAGCCGTGTCTCGGAACTTCATCGTCGCACCGGCATCTCAGCCAAAGCCTGAGCAGCCCAATATGTTCGGCATGTATCTGCCGGGTCAATGGTACCGACTTCAAACCAAACCAGGAACATTTCCATCGAATGATCCCGTGAAAAGTCTTGATGTTTCGATACTGCAAGATAATCTGCTGGCACCGGTACTCGGAATCCATGATCCCAGAACGGATACTCGCATCGATTTCGTGGGCGGTATCCGGGGAACCAACGAACTCGAACAGCGGGTCAATGACGGCGAGGCCGTGGCGTTTGCCATGTTCCCCACTTCTATCGATCAACTCATGTCCATTGCCGATGCCGGTAAAGTCATGCCACCGAAATCCACCTGGTTCGAACCAAAACTCCGTTCCGGCCTGATCGTCAGATCTCTGGAGGATATCTGACCCTTGATATCCGGCGTGTACCATGGGGGCAGCTAACCTGTCATACCGGCGGCGATCACGATCGAAACCCCCGCCGTCAGGTTCAAAAACAATTGTCAGGAATTACCATTCCCTGAAACGGTGGCTTCCCTTTTTGATAATCATCATTGCCGGTATTGGTGCGTTCGGTTCATCCCTGAATGGGAAATTCATGTGGGATGACGAATACGTCATTTTGAATAATCTGTTTATCCGGGATTTAAAGAATCTGCCGGATTTATTTACGTCAGAGTATTTTGCGCCTTCCGATATCGGTCATTATACACAATCCGGGGAGGAAAGTTACCGGCCTGTCGTCACACTGACGCATTTCATTGATTATGCACTGTTCAAACTGAATCCCGTAGGATATCACGCAGGTAATCTACTCTTCCATCTTGCCACGGCGATAGCATTATACCTTCTCCTGATGAATCTGAGTCTGCCGGTGCCGGCGGCATTGCCGGGAGCTCTACTCTTTGCCGTTCACCCCGTCAATTCCGAAACGGTAAACATGATATCCTACAGAGAGGATCTACTCGCCGGCATGTTTCTGTGTCTTGCCCTTGCAGGTTTTCTTCGAAAACGGCCTTTTATGACCGGTTTGTTTGGTATTTTGGCTTTATTTTCAAAAGAAATGGCATTCACTATGCTGCCGCTGGCTGCTTTATTTCTTATTCTGAATCGATCGGTATGGCGGCAGTATATACCGGCACTCTCCGTCATCGTTTTGATTACTATCGGTTATTCCACAGCGATATTCGGCGGTTTTGCCGGTAGCAGTTTGGCACCTTCAGAATATCCTGGCGGATCTTTCGGATCCGCCATGGCGACATCCGCCAGGGTTGTCATGCATTATCTTCAACTGTTTGTCTGGCCCTCACACCTGGCTGTCGATATGCATTTCCTTCCCTCCGAATCTTTCTTTGATATCCGGGCTCTCGGAGGAATACTCCTGTTAACCGGTATCATCTCTTTCACATCGCTGTGGAGATGTTCCTGGCAGCTTCGTTATTTGATCCTATGGTTTTTTATTGCATTGATTCCGGTTTCGGGTGTCTATCCGATTAAAAATTTTGTGGCGGAACGATATATGTATATTCCGGTAATGGGTTTATGCGGTGTTGCGGGAATAGGGTTTTCCTGGCTGTATCGACACGGATCAGGTGTCAGGAATGCCGCGCTGGGTGGATTGGTTGTTGTTGTTTTCGCTGGTATGTTTGCCAACAATCTTCGAAATGCCATCTGGTGGGAGGAAACACGTTTTTTCCAGGAAATGGTTCGCGCTAATCCCTTCAGTTACAAAGGACATACCGGCCTCGCTCTGGCCAGTCATCGCCGGGGAGATTTAGAAAGTGCAATCTTTCACCTGAAACAAGCAGTGACCATTCGACCGGACAATGTCATTGCACTGTATAATCTGGGATGCATGATGCTTGAAAAAAAGGAGCTTGATGATGCCATATCCTGCTACCGGTCGGTTCTAATACTGGATCCGGGGTTCACCGAATCCCATTATCAGCTGGGGCTTGCGCTATTGGAAAAAGGAAACGCGGATGAAGCGGAACAGTCCTTCCGCAAAGCGCTGGAATACAATCCCAATTTTATTCCGGCGCAGTTCATGTTTGGCGTAGTCCTGCAAAACAGAGGTGAGTATCAGGAAGCGGCATCGGTGTATCAGCGCATTCTGAACCGCGACGGGACCTACGCCAAAGCTCATAAAAATCTTGGACTTATCTATCTTAACAATTTAGATCGGCCGGCAGATGCTGCCGAACATCTTGACCGTTATCTGAAACTTGTCCCGAATGATCCGCAGGCGGAACTGATTCGAAGTGTTATCCGGAATATTCGGTGATACCGGAAAATTGGCGAGTGCCTTTCGAAATCGGTATATTTCAGGCATACTGGTTGCCGGGAGGTGGTTATGAATTACAGGGAATATGGAAAAACCGGCAAGAAACTATCCATTATAGGTTTTGGCGGCATGCGTTTTACGCCGGATGATGATGAAGGCGTCCGCACAATGGTTCGCGCATCGGAGCTTGGCATCAATTATTTCGACACGGCGCCTGGATACTGCAGGGACAGAAGTGAGATTATTTTCGGAAAGGCGTTTAAACAGATAAAAAAGCCCTTCTATGTATCAACTAAAAGTTCCGTCTATGCGGAACCTAAAGCGGACGATGTGCGGAAACGAATCGATCAGGCGCTGGAACGCATGGGTGTTGACCGGATTCATTTCTTTCATATGTGGTGCATCATGGACTGGGATCATTATAAGCGTGTCATGGCTCCCGGAGGTCCCTATGAGGGCGCTGTCACGGCCAAACATGAAGGATTGGTGGATCATATCGTGTTTTCAACGCACGCCAACGGTGAGGAAATCCGGAAAATCTGTGAAACCGGTCTCTTCGAAGGTGTAACTCTGGGCTACAATATTTTCAATTATACCAACCGGTATGACGGTATCCTGGCCGCACATGAAAACAATATGGGTATCGCTGTAATGAATCCACTGGGCGGCGGTATGGTTCCTGCAGGTGCCTCCAAACTGAATTTCATCGTCAAAGATACCGATGAAACGGTCGTTCAGGCGGCATTGCGATTTGTGGTAAGCCATCCGGAAATAACCGTGGCGCTCTCCGGAATGGGAACCGAAGCGCATGTTGAGGAAAATGCTGCGGTCGGTGACCGGATCGAAACTCCTGATCCAGCACTCGTCGCCGCGATAAAAGAACAATACAAAGAACTCGGCGAAGCTTTCTGCACAGCCTGTAAATACTGCCTGCCCTGTCCTGAAAATATCGATATCCCGTCGGTGCTGTTTGCGTTCAACCACTACCGTATCGGTATGGAAAAAACCGCGAAAGCGTTCTATGGATTCATGAAAAAAGATGGCGGAGAAAATTGGGTATCACCCGGTAAATGCAGCGACTGCGGGCTATGCGAGACAAAATGCACACAGCATCTACCCATCCGGCAACAGCTGAAAGAGGCGTTTCGCATCTTTGAAAATTGAATGCCTTGGTTCAACCGTTACTTTACCCGGTTGCCTGCGCGGTTTTCAGTGCCGGTATCGGTTTGAGTTGAGGATTCGGCGTTATTGCCATTCGAACCTTCCAGCGGCGTTGACAGATCATAAAGAATGACGGGAGCGCCGTAAAAATTCTGATACATGATTACGGGATAACGCTTATCAAGATACCGCTTCAGTTCCCTGGCAAAATGGGTGTCGAAAGATTTGGGATCATCAATATCCCATTCTGAAGCAACGAACCATAATCGTTTTGCTCCCGCGATAAACCCGTCAACGTCAACAGGATAATCCGGATAATCATCCTTCTGTTCCGGCAACGGAAACAATTCCATAAGATGCGTCAGGTGTTTTCCGTCGATATCCAGCACTTCTCCCTGAGTTACGCCATTGCGGAATGTGTTATAGAACCAGTAGGGATAGTAGGAGCTGTTGCAGGCATGACCGATGGCATCTCCCGGCTGGAGATGATCTCGAATGAACGCAGCGGAGGAATACCACTCTTTCCGGGGCCGAACACAGAAATCCCAGCTGATCCGGTGAAACACGTTTCTGTATTGATAATTCAGTGCATAAAGCTCGAATAGAACGGCGATACCGATAAACGATAACCTGAGGGGTAAACGGCAACTGACCATACCGGCAGCCGCATAGATGAACAGAGGAAAATTGAGAAAGATCAAGTATCTGGCCCAAACGAAATCAAAATCGAACAGAAGACTGACGGCAAGACAATACGCAAAGGGAAGAAGAAACAAACCGATAAACATCAACCCCTGCTTGTTATGCCGGTTTATAAATCCAATGATAACAGCAGCGAATAGTAAGACCGTAAACAGATTGCCGGACCATTCCGGTGGTGCATAACCGGCAATCAGAGCCCGTGATATGATGAACGGTGTTTTCCAGGTCGTTGGGGGGACAATGGATTGCCCCTTAATCAGAATTCTGTCTGTTATCCAGAGCATCTGGGATACCCACGGCAGGAACAGTATCCCTGCTCCGATCATGCAGCCGCTTAACTGTATTTTTCGTTTGACCGGCTGATGATAAAACCAGATAACCGTGAACTGGCTTAACACGATAAATATCGAGAAATAATTCGTGTAAAACAGTGCCGTCGTCGACAATGTAAAGACTATAAATGTCCGGTAGGAAGGGTTGCGAAGAACGGTCAGAAAAATATCCCATGATAAAATAGCCACAAATGAAAAGATCGCATAACAGCGGATTTCCCGTGAATAGTAAATATGAAACGGGGATAATCCGAAAATGAGCAGGGTTGCCAGCGCTGTTTTTTCTTCAAAAAGCCGGTTGGCAAATCTTCCCGCCATCGCTACGCCGGCCAGACCAAATAAAGCTTCCAGCAGTCGAATACCGAACAGCGATTTGAAAAAGTGTATCCATAGGGCATGGATCATGCCTGAAAGTGGTGGATAAAACCAGTACCTGCCGGTGAAAAAACGTTCCCAATGGACTGCTTCATAGACTGTCATGGCTTCGTCGTAAAAAATATCAAATCGTGCCAGGCGGATTATGCGAACCGCTGCGACGAGGATGAAAATCGCCAGGATCAGATATCTCGCATAATGCGTATTTTCTTGTTGTCTGCGGTAATTCATTTGTTTCCCGAAGGTATGGCAAGATTACTGTGAAGCCTGCACATATTCAAGCATATACTGGTTTACCGGTTTTTTTTGCATACACGGTCATTCTGAAACCATTATGTTGAAGTTTCATTCCAAGGGTTTCGATCAACCGGATAGCCGCCAGCTGCACTGGAGATACCGGCTGCCCGGGACGCCTCGTGTCGTATGGCATCACCTGCCAGTGAACGGTCAGGAACCCGGAAGAAACCAGCAGTTTTTGGAGGGTTTCGGGAGTGTAAAAAGCGACATGCAACGAACCGAAAATGTCCGTGACAGGTTTTCGGATACCCCAATTCCATAATATATCAGCAATTTTAACCAGCAGGCTTCTGTGGTTTGGAGTGTAGACTACGAGATGTCCGTTTGCTTTCAGATATCCGCGAAGCCGCTTCATCACCGAGACAGGATTCGGCAGGTGTTCAAGGATGTCGATCATAGTTATCAGATCGTATTTACGTGTCAGTTCGATGGATTCGACATCGCCGACATATACCCTGAAACCCTTGCCCCTGGCCTTATCGGCAAGCATCGGGGAAACATCCAAACCCTCCGCATCAAATCCGCAGCTTCTGACCACCTCCAGAAATGAACCGGCTCCGCAACCGATATCAAGGCTCACCGGATCGCTTGTTTGCATGATCTGCTGAATACATTCATGTTCAAGAATAGTATGACACAGTGAAAAGGTGCTGCGGCTCCGTACATATTTTCCATTTTTCAATACTGCGTCGGCATAGGTGTCATCATAATACGTAACCGGGTTGCCCCGTATACGCTTGAAAATCATTCCACAGTTTTCGCATTGAAAGATGTTTCCGGGAACACCCCCGGCGCCAAGCTGTCCGTACAGCGATAGCGGATAAAGCAGCGATGGGTTTTCCGATCCGCAGATGATACAGGATAGCTTGCTGTTTTCCGGGAATGAGTTCATATCAGCGTTTGGCATCCAGGGTGATCCGATTGGAGGATTCGCTCACTGAAACTGACTCCGTCAACGAATACAGAGTCAACGGAGCTCCATAATAATCAAGTGTGTCTATAATCGGAAACCGCGCATTGAGATTCCGGGTCAGCAGGTGCATGAATTGTGTGTCGAAGCTGTCCGGAGAATCGATATCCCATTCAGAAGCGACAAACCATAGGCGCTGGTACTGTGACGGCAAATATTTAATTTCAATGGGAACAGCAAGATATTCGTATGAAAATTCCGGCATTCCGTACGTTTTGGCCAGGTAATTGGCGTGAAGATGATCGATATCCAGAAGAACGCCGTGATTCATGCCGTAATGGACGGTCAGATAATACCAGTAGGGAAATGTTGAACTCAGGCATGCGTGTCCGATAACATCGCCCTCCTGATAATGATGGCGGATATACTCCGCCGACCGGTACCATTCTTTTTTGGGACGCACACCCTGTCCCCAATGGAGCTGGTGAAAGATATTCCGGTACTGGAAGCTTAAGGAAAGCAGGAAAGATCCTGAAATAAGAACAGTTATCAGGATACGCGGAATCCGGTTCAAGAATATCATACCGTGAGCGGCAAACAGACACATTGGAACGGTCAGAAAAGCGACATAGCGCGGCCACAAATAGTTATAATCCATGATGACACCCGTTGCCAGGCATATCAACAGGGGAAGTGCAAACATACCGATGAAACAGAGTGCCGGCATACGTTTGCCGTTAATGACAGACAGTCCGATCAATCCTCCCAAAACGATCAACAGGCCGTCAGCGAGCCATGTGGGTGATTCATAACCGCCGGCGATTATTCGAAGAACATGGTAAACCGTTTTTAAGGTTACGGGAGCGGCGATGTAGGTTCCATGGTTCATTAGCCGGTCGGTAAACCATAACATTCTTGAAACCCAGAAAAGGTAGCAGGTTCCGGCAAGAATCATGTAAACAGCAATTCTTGTTTTCCATTTCCAGGAACGATTGATCATCAGCATCGTTCCGGCGAGACCTGCGATTACGAATCCGGAATAATAATGAGTGTACAGCAACGCTATCAACATCAGGCTGAATCCGATCAATTTGGGAGTCGTATCCTTGTCGATGATAGTGATAAATATATACCAGCATGCGGAATACAGGAGCGTAAACAGAGCATAATTGCGTATTTCGCGCGAGTAGTAGACATGCAGTGGTGATAATCCGAAAAGAATCAGACTGATAAAAGCTGTACTTCGGGTGAACAGTTGTTTTGCCGTGTAATATACAATAATGACAGTTCCGAGCCCGGCGAGCACAGAAAACAGGCGTATCCAGAGCAGATGTGTTGAACATTTGATCCAGATTGCCGTCAACAAGCCGTGAAGCGGCGGGTAAAACCAGTAATGTCCCCAGAAAAATCCTTTCCAGGTGAAAGCTTCGTAAACGGTTATCGCCTCATCATAAAAAATATCCAGTCGCGTCAAGCGCCAGCTCCTCAGAGCTGCGATACAAACGAAAACGAAAAGGGCACCATATTCCGTATGGAATAATCCTGCCAGCCTGTTGAGTCGCCGGTGTGTGCCTTTCACAGATCGCTTCCTCACTTGGTGGATGTAAAAATATAGCGTCTGCGTTGGAATATCATTCTGATCAGGGCGCGATTCGCATGACCTTTCAGTAGAAACGGTATTCCTTTGACGAACCATCTGATCCAGGAATTCAGCCGTATCAAGGGTTTCAACAGTGCGGGATTTTTGCGGATGACGGTACGATCTCTTAACCATCGAATCAGGCAGTTGGGAAGCCATTTTTTTCCGGTCAGACTGATGAGTG
>JAFGJC010000048.1 GCA_016929305.1 candidate division CSSED10-310 bacterium
AGCGTTGTCTTTTTTCAGGCGTTGTTATGTATTGGATCCCACTGACACACTGGGAATTCGCTTCTCCATTCATAATATCACTAACGAAAATGTACCTGAATTGAACAAAATCAATGAACCGGAAATCGATCCATATCTGCACTACATGAAATATAACATTCCAATTCGGGATGCCTATGATCCTAACATCAAATTAAATTATAAAGAGTGGATTGACAAAGGGAAAAATTATCAATTCATCCTGATTGCCGAAGCCCACAATAATGACACATCTTTAATGGGTATGAAAGCTGATGACATTCACCTGCATTTTCTTCAGCATCAAATGGTTGAAACCGCTTTAGCATTAAATGATCCTAAAGAATTACGCCTTGATCTGGCCCGTTTAGTTGCATCGGGTATGACTCGTCATGACGCCATCCATTATCTGGGCAGGCAGTTTATGACATTTGTTCAGGAAATAATGAAATCACGGCAACAGCAGATGGGAAAGGAAGACTAAACATTCCTGATTTGAAGGATTCACAGCCCTGGTATATCCAGGCATTCCAAAACACTTATTCCCTGGTTTATCCGCATCGAAATGAATCTGTTGCACAATGTGAAGTTAGAAGTCTTGTTCAATCTCTTCAACTGACAAAACCGAAAACCATTCTTGATGTTGGATGTGGATCCGGAAGGCATATGTATGCATTCGAATCCATGGGCTTCCATTGTTTTGGACTGGATCTGTCAATGCATTTGCTGGAGAAAGCCTCCGTGCACAGAAATCTTCACGGCCGTTTGGTTTATGCCGACATGAGATATTTTCCGTTTCGTTTCAAATTTGATGTCATTGTTAACCTGTTTTCCAGCTTCGGTTATTTTTTAAACTCAACGGACAACCGAAGCGTGTTAGACAATATCCATAACTGCCTCAGCAAGAATGGGCTGTTTATACTTGATCACATAAATAAAACATATCTTCAAAACAGTCTTGTTCCGGAGAGTATTTATAAGACTGCCGACGCAGTGATTCGCCAAAAGAGAATGATAGTGAATAATAGAATCACCAAAAAAGTTGTCATCACATATGCAGATCAATCGGAAATCGAATACACAGAAAGTGTTCAATTATATACGGAAGTCGAGATGAAAGAGCTTCTTGAAAGCTGCGGTTTTGTGGTTTCATCCGTCTGGGGCGATTATTCGGGCGAGTGTTTTAATGAGCATTCAAAGCGAATGGTGATGATATGTCAGGCGCATTGAATATGGATTTATCATGAAAGCAATAAAACTGAAAACGTTATCATGTCCATACCGGAATATTCCCGACTATGCCGCAAACAAACTTCTGATCGATTTAGAGTCAAATGCTCTGAACAAATCATTTCCTTTATTCTCACTAAATACGCCGCTATTGAGTAGTCATTCGGAATTTTTAAATCGATCAGAGCTGGCAGAGATATTAATTTCCTATAATAAATCAATAGGAAATCCCTTGAGTAAGATCCAGACGGACGCCATTCTGAGTTCGGGCAGATTTATTGTTGCGGGTCAGCAGCCGGGTCTTCTGACCGGTCCGATTTATACAATATTAAAAGTCATCTCAGTTCTCATCCTGTCGGAGATCATTCAGAGCAAATCTGATGATCCGATTTTACCGGCGTTTTGGATAGCTTCCGAAGACCATGATATCCTTGAAGTAAACCGTTGCACGATCAGCGGTCAGCAACTCATTTGTAATTACAGGGATACTCTTGAAACAGACACAATACCCTGTGTCGGATTTATTCCTCTCGATAACTGCCGCGATAGCATTCTGAAATTTTTGTCATCGGTTCTTCCTGCTTCTGAACACAAAGACTGGGTTATGAGCATTGTAGCGGAGTGTTCTTTCGAGAGCTACTCAGTTATGTTCGCATCACTTTTAGGCAAGTTATTCAAATCTGGAAAACTTATTTTGATAGATGCCGTGTCGTTGCATCCGCTCATGAAACCAGTAATAGAGAAGGCAATAGCGTGTTGGAGTGACCTTGAAAATGCATTTAATGAAGGTTCAAATTCATTGAAATCATATGGGTATGACACCCCCCTGGAATCTCTAAACCTTTTCGAAATCGTTGATAAAAAACGATGTAAAATGGACATGAGTAAAGTCCAGAAAAACATCAAACAAGCGGAGTTCTCTAATAGTACATGCGATGACATTTTCGACTCCCGCCAATACTCTCCAGGGGCAGCATTAAGGTTAATCTGTCAAGACGCTGTAATCCCGGTTCTCGTAACAGTGGGTGGTCCCACAGAATTACTTTATCAATGGCAAATATCACCGCTATATAATGTACTCAGTGTGAGAAGATCTGCTTTGTTTCCTAGGATTAGCGCTACATTCATTGAAGATCGAATAAGGCATTCGGCAAATTGTTGGAATCTTTATCCTGACGGTATCTTCACTTCACTCGAACTTCTTGAGAATTACCCCGGAACAGTTGATTTACCCGATGAATATCAATCGATAAAAATATCAGGAGATCGTTTGATTACTGAAATACGGCATGTATTCAAGGATGATCGCCCTCCTTGGATGAATAAGATAGAAAATTCCCTGTCATACCAGCTCAATAAACTGTATGGTCGTCTGACTGACGAACATTTATCGTCGCAAGGAAAAGGGCGAGCTGAACTTGAAAAGATTGCGGGCGCAGTATATCCCAGGCGCAATCTTCAGGAACGGGAAGTTAACATTTTTCATTTTTTAGGGAGATATGGACCTCAATTTCTTGATCAATTATTGGATGTATTTGATCCATTTTTATTCGGACATACGATTGTTGAAATTAAGAATGACGGGGAGGATTAGGCGCTGATGAAAACCGATGTCCTGGCAATTGGAGCTCATCCTGACGATATAGAATTAATAATTGGAGGAACGATATCTAAGTTGACCTTACGGGGTAAAAACGTGGTCATCGCCGATCTTACACGAGGTGAAATGGGAACGAGAGGCACACCTGACATTCGACGGGAGGAAGCCAGAAAGGCTGCAGAAATACTGGGGGTTCGTGAACGGATCAATCTGGATTTGGGTGATGGAAAGTTATCTGATGTTTTTGAATATCGAATCCGTATTATCGAGTTAATACGAAAGTTCCGACCTGTATTGGTATTTACACATCACTGGCACGATCTTCATCCGGACCATACGGCAACTGCTGAAATTGTGAAATCATCCATGTATACCTGCGGCATGGTAAATTTTCCAGCCAAAGGTGAACCGTATCGCCCGCATGAGTTTGCATTTTTCATGGGTCATCTTCCGTTTGAGCCAAGTTTTATTGTAGACATCAGCGAAACCTTTGATAAAAAAATGCAAGCAATCAAATGTTATGAATCACAACTCTACAATCCATCCATCGCTGGTTTTCAGACAAATATATCTCAGCCAGATTTTCTGGTTTATATTGAAGCTAGAGCTCGCTATTACGGAAGCTTGATACAAAAAGCCTATGGTGAACCTTTTGAGGTAATCAGAGCATTACCCATGGATGATCCTGTTGATCATTACAGAGAATTTGGAAAAATCTAAGGAGAGA
>JAFGJC010000049.1 GCA_016929305.1 candidate division CSSED10-310 bacterium
CGATATCAACTCCGCAATAGCCTGACTGGATTCCGGCTCTCCATGATTAATGAAGATTTTTTGTGGTTTTTGCGGGAATTTTTGAATCCAGGTCATGAGTTCATCCTGATCGGCATGAGCGCTGAATCCATCGATGGAGTGGACATCGGCTTTTATCGGAACAGCGGCACCATGAATCTTTACCGTTTCGGATCCTTCCAAGATGGTTCGTCCCCGCGTGCCTATTCCTTGATAACCAATAAAGATCAATGTGTTTTCTTTATGAGGCATTCTGAGTTTCAGGTGATGCAGTATTCTGCCGCCGGTAGCCATGCCGCTGGCGGAGATGATGATCGCATTGTCTTTGATAAAATTTAACGCTTTCGATTCGTCTCTGGAAGGGCAAAGATGAAGATTTTCAGGTGTCAAAGGATGATCCCCTGATTTTCTGAGATACTGAGTTTCTATATCCATGTCCTTGATATGACGTTTATGCGTCTGAAAAGCTTGGATTGCCATAGGGCTGTCGATATAGATGGGTATCTTTGGTATATCTTTGGTATTTTGAAGATGCCGAAGCAGATATAGCAGATACTGCGTTCTTCCAACGGCAAATGCGGGTATCAGAATAACACCTCCTCGACGAATACCGTTGACAATCAATTCAGCGAGCCTGCTTTCCAGATTATCCATCTCGTGAAGCCGGTCACCGTAGGTCGATTCCATCACGACCCATGATGCGGTATCGGGGTTTCCGGGATTTGGCAGTATCGGTACACCATAACGACCGATATCACCACTGAATAAGAGTTGATATTCGCTGCGGTTTTTTGATACGGACAGTGAAACCATGGCAGATCCGAGAATATGACCTGCTTCAATAAGGCGAAACCGGATATATTTGCCGTTTGTAATTTCCTGATTTAGCGAGATGGGTCTGAGTTGTTCCAGCGTTTGTTCCGCATCCTCCACATGATATAGGGGTTTTGCCGGTTTATGTTTGCTGAATCCATGCCTGTTGGCGAAGCTTGCTTCTTCTTCCTGAAGATGGGCTGAATCCAAAAGCATGATTTGCAGTAATTCCGCGGTGGCAGAAGAGCAATAGATCGGTCCTTTGAATCCTTGTTTCACAAGGCGCGGCAGATATCCGCTATGATCGATGTGTGCATGTGTCAGAATTACGCTTCCGATTGATTGAGGATCAAAAGGCAGGGTTTGCCAGTTGCGAAGACGGAATTCCTTGGGACCCTGAAAAAGCCCGCAGTCGATTAATATTCGATCGTCGATATCAGATCCGGCAAATATTCCGGTTTTCGAACCTGTTACAGTTCCTGTAGCTCCAAAAAATTTCATGGTTACCGGTAATCGTGTCATCTTTGCCCCCAGCTGTAATTAAGGTTTATCTCCAGGCATCTGATAAAACACATCTTTTGCCTTAAGTATTTTCACCTTCTCCAGGTTAACCCGGAATTGGATATTCTTCAAATGCTCAGATATTGCTAATCTGTAGGAACGGGAGTTAAACATGTGATGCATAGCCATCGAAATCGGCAGGATTTGCAAGCCACCCGACCATCTGAAAGGTTTCCAAGAGTCATCAATGTTCATTTCAACAGCCTGATGAAAAATTGCCCATGATATTTCTGAGATCTGGCAGGGATATGTATCACGATCGATAGCCATGAGTTGCGCTTCCGTTTCGGGATTTGCGAAATGAAAGAAGCGGTGAAAAAATCTTCCGGTATGATAGTATTCCGGTTGGTTACAAAGCGCAGCGGCACCAATACGTTCCGCCATAAGTTTCAATATAAAAAGTACTTTCCAACCGAGGCCCAGGCCGGGATAATCCTGACCTGGAAATAAGTCTTTGGAAACCGGTAACTTCCTCAAAGGATCCTGCATATGAAGCCATTCGATGCTGAGCAACTGTTCTGTCTGTAAATGACGGGGCAATTGACATTCTTTTAGCGTTGCAGCAGGTTGCATTTTTAAGACCAAGTCCACCAGAAGCAACGTTTTGGATTCGGAAACATCGAAAATTCTCAATCGATGTTGAAAGCGGTCTCTGGTGTCCAGATCAAGACGGATATCCGTATACCCTATTCGCGCCATATCTTCTATCAAGCCATATCTTTGGAGTGCAACCTGGATACCAGTCAGACTGTAAGCTCCCATAAATAATTCAGATCCTGTCATTTCAATACCGGAATCATGCAGATTCACTCGTGATTGAGATTGCTGAAGATCAGTAAGTTCGTAATCAGATAATTTTGAAAAAATCTTTCTGAATTTTTTTTCAAGATGGAACAATAGCGGCACTTTCCGTGAAACTAAAACAGGTGATGAGGATATTGACAGCATTTTCCTTACTTGAGCCAACCACAAAAAACGGTTGTGGGGAAATCGTGCTGTTTCTGCAATGATCATCAGATCCTGATTGGTCTTAAGTGCCTGCATTTTCAATTTTTTCAATGTGATTTTTCGGCAGGTGACAGTCCTGAATTTTTCACGGATTTGTATGTTAAGGTAGCGGTTCATTATAAAATTTGTATCATCTTTCAATCTTTTGGTACGCAGTCTGCCGTTTGAGACCAGAAGAGTGCATTTATCGGCAAGTGTCCGAGCAAACTTCAAAGCATATCCCATTGTTTGTGTTGCTTTATGGAGTTTCGGGGCAATGATCATTCCATTAGAGAATGGAATATTGATGTTATTGCCACCTAGCGGGTCCGGGATGAAAAGGATGGGTATATGGGAGCGCCGCAATACATCATTTATGTTCTGGAACCGGCTGAGATGGTAACCGGGTGTGAATCCTGTAAACGGTAGGATGACCAGATCCAAAGGATAAGTTCTTGTATACGCTGATATAACTTTTCCGGGAATCCCGTGTTTAATGACAATAGTGTAGGATCCTGCTGGCAGGTGGGATGCAGCGAGCTGGTTCAAATCCTGGTATGCATCATTAACATCATCAAGATGTTTCGGTTCGATGACATTTAAAATAATAAACGAAAGGTCGAATTTTGCAGTTAGTGAACTCAGTAGTCTGAAGACTCGAAAGCATCGTTCGGTGCGCGTGACAGGAAGAAGTATCCGTATCATATTTGATTTCAGCGTATGTTGATCGTGACGGTTCATTTTTAACGCATCAAACATTCAATATAAAAAGGAATGA
>JAFGJC010000050.1 GCA_016929305.1 candidate division CSSED10-310 bacterium
CATGTGTCATTAGTAAGACGCCATGAAGGGTTTTGCTCGCATTCTCGATATGCTCGCGGTCATCGTGTGCACCGCATCGCCAGGATTTTGTTATCCGACAACTGTCGAACTCATGAATTCAGATCTATATCAGTACCGAATGTTCGATACGAAATCCGTAGTCGTACTGCCGGGAAAACCCGAATTCGCTGCTTTTCTGGATGGAAGCTGGATACAATTTCACGACACCAGAAAAGAAAGCTGTAAAGCTTCCCTGACGCAAAACGATGCTTTCCTGACCATCCCATTGCAGAATACAGCATTCAAGCAGCTAAATATCCGAATGGCAGCGGCACGGGATGCCGGACAAATACCTCTGCCTTTGACAGTGACAATAAATGGATATTCGATGACCGAAATCCATTTGGAGCAGACACCGTTATGGTTCAAGTTCCAGTTACCCGGCGGCTTGCTCAAATCCGGACAAAATACGCTGCAATTTTCCGTGAGCATGCCATGGAAACTGAGGTTGCATTCTGAAGCAGAAGGTCCCCAAGAACCTCCTGAGATCGCATACCTCTACACAATTATTTTAGGTGACATCACGGATTCGTCCGAATCGGTTTTCGCTGCGGAAACGAGACTGACATTGACTCAGGAAACACGACCGTCAATCGTTTTTACCGACGGTGGATATCTTGATCTGACCCTGCCCGATGTCCGGGGGCGGCAACTGTTATTTTTCGCCGGATATCCAAAAGAAAATGATATATCCGCACACCTTATCCTTAGGGATGGCGAGACCGGCAGAACGTTGGGCGAAATACCGGTGAACATCGCCGGCAACTGCTGGAATCACTTCGATTTCGAGCTGCCTGACAATTGCGTGTCACTCACCATGCAAATCAACGGCAGCCTTGCACTGGCCTCTCCCATGATAACCTATGACATCGAGTCACCAGAAAGGATTCTGCCTGATATCGTATTGATCAGTATTGATACGTTGCGGGCAGACTATTCAGGAGCATACGGCGATCCACTCACCCTGACACCCTTCATTGACCGGTTAGCTAACAACGGTACACAGATTGTCACCGCCTACAGCTCCGCTCCCGTTACTAATCCATCGCATGCTTCTTTACTTACAGGTTTGTATGTTCGTGAACATGAAGTTACCGATAATCTCTCTCGATTGTCTGAAAAAGCACTTACACTGCCCGAACGTTTGAAAATAATGGGTTATCGGACCGTTGGCGCTGTATCTGTTAACCATCTTTCCGATATAAACTCCGGCTTTGGACAGGGATTTGACTGTTTCATTGGCACCGACGAAATGAAATGCGACGGTAAACGGGCCGGCAAGGTTCTTCTTAATGAAATTCAGCAGAATGACACCAGACCCGTCATGGTTTTTCTGCATCTCTTCGACCCTCATGTCCCTTATGAAGAAAGCAAATTCAACGGCTACTATGATCCCCTGAGCAGCGCTGTGAATATGTCCGTTTTTGAATCAATCGACTCCTTTGATATTGACAAGACAAAATGGTGGATCAGCAGGTATCGATCGGAAGTCAGTGATGCGGATTATCATGCTGAAAAATTTTTCAGGCAATTCCTGCATATCCGATCGCACCGCCCCTGTATTCTGGTCCTGCTTTCGGATCACGGTGAAAGTCTTTACGAGCATCAACTGTTTTTTCAGCATCATTCAGCGCTGTATGAACCCCATGTCAAGGTTCCTTTTATTGTCTTTATTCCGGACGGCACCCAATGTCCGGCACTTATGAATATGAGCATGTCAACACGCATCCTGATGCCGGCCCTGATATCAGTTCTGGAAGACATCTCACGTTCTCATCCATCGGAGTTGCAACTGCAGAATGCGCTGGCCGCGAAGCACACATCACTGATTCACTCCGAAGCTGCGCATAATATGCTGGCAATCTGGCGTGAGGATAAAAAGGTTATCTTGAAATTGGATAACGCACAGGAACCAGTGACTTACCACGGGTACGATCTGAATGAAGATCCTTATGAATTGCATGATCTTTTGTCTGAAGATCCCGGAAATCTGCCGGATCTCACCCGGGCGATGCAAACCTGGAAGGACACTCCACCCAAACGCCTGCAATCATCACGCCGTTCACTGACCGAAAAAGAACGGTTACATCTCAAATCCCTGGGATATCTTGAGTGACCTGCTGATCTATTAATGAAATACGCGCAAGACCGTATCCATTGCTTCCCAAATACAGCAACCCATCAGCATCAAGAAAAATAGACCACGCCGGATAATCAACAGCGATTAAACGGTTCCACTTCAGTTCGTTTATTTTTTTCCAGTAAACCGACCCGTTGGAAAAAAGGCTGACGACATATGGTTCACGCATAAAAATATCCATGCAGGAATCATTCGACAGGGTTTTATCGGTCAGAAAATAATGTTCGCCGCCATCGTAGGACGAAAAAAGTCCTTTACCTGTGGCAAGGAAAATCACCATCGCATCTGAACTGCCGCAGACAGTATTGATTTTTAACGAATCAAACGTCAGATCTTGCTTGCGCCAGGTTTTCTCAGCATCAGAAAAGACATATAATCCGTCGTCACAACCTGCCCAGATGGTTCCTTCAGTGTCTGCAGGTATCCAAACCGTATTGACATTTTTTTCATTAAGTAGTGTTTTTGATTCCCTTGTTTTACCCGTCATATCAATCGAATACAGACCATCAAAACCTCCGGCATAAAGCACCTCGGATTTATGATTCCAGCAAACTGATTTGATAGTCTTTCCCCGCAGGAATGATGTATTGATA